>DATJVC010000030.1 GCA_035501935.1 Gammaproteobacteria bacterium
TGTCGCGACCTTCGTCGCGGAAGGCCTCGGCCATGGTCAACCCCGACAGCGCAACGCGCAGACGGTTGCCGGGCGGCTCGTTCATCTGGCCGAACACCATCGCCACCTTGGACTCCTTCAGATCATCCAGCTTGATGACGCCGGCCTCCGACATTTCGTGGTAGAAGTCGTTGCCCTCGCGGGTGCGTTCGCCGACGCCAGCGAACACCGACAGGCCCGAATGCTCCTTGGCGATGTTGTTGATGAGCTCCAGCATGTTCACGGTCTTGCCGACTCCGGCGCCGCCGAACAGGCCGATCTTGCCGCCCTTGGCAAACGGACAGATGAGATCGATGACCTTGATGCCGGTCTCCAGCAACTCGACGGACGGCGACAATTCCTTGAACTCGGGCGCCGCCTGGTGTATCGATCGCCGTTCGTCGGTCTTGACCGGGCCGCGCTCGTCGATCGGGCGACCGAGCACGTCCATGATGCGACCCAGCGTGCCGTGGCCAACCGGCACGGAGATCGGCGCACCGCTGTTGGTGACCTTCATGCCGCGGCGCAGACCGTCGGAGGAGCCCATGGCGATGGTGCGCGCCACGCCATCGCCGAGTTGCTGCTGCACCTCGAAGGTGAGTCCCAACTCGGCGAAGGACGCCTCGTCGCTTTTGTCCAGCGTCAGCGCGTCATAGATGTTGGGCATGTGCTCGCGCGGAAACTGGATGTCCACGACCGCGCCGATGCACTGCACTATGGTTCCGATACTCATGCTCGTCCCCTCAAAAGTAGAATGATGAATTCTTAAACGGCTGCGGCGCCGCCGACGATTTCCGACAGCTCCTTGGTGATCGCCGCCTGCCGTGTCTTGTTGTAAATCAGTTGCAATTCGCTGATGACGTTCTTGGCGTTATCCGAGGCGGCCTTCATCGCCACCATGCGCGCGGATTGCTCGGAGGCCATGTTCTCCGCCACCGCTTGATAGACCAGCGCCTCGACGTAGCGCACCAGCAGCTCGTCCACCACTTCCTTGGCGCCCGGTTCATAGATGTAATCCCAGCTGTAGGCGCGTTTCTCGGCCTCGGTCTGCGCCATGCGCTCCGCCGACAAGGGCAGCAATTGCTCGATCTTCGGTTCCTGCTTCATGGTGTTGATGAAATCAGAATAGGCGAGGTACACAGCGTCGAGCCTGCCTTCGCCGTAGGCGTCGAGCTGCACCTTGACCGCGCCGATGAGTTTCTCCATGTGCGGCTTGTCACCGAGCTGCGTCACCTGGGAAACCACATTGGCGCCGACGCGCAGCAGGAACTGCAGGCCCTTGGTGCCGATGGCGGTGCACGACCCCTCCACGCCGGCCTCCTTCCATTCGCGAAGCTTTTGCGCGGCGGCGCGCAGCACGTTGGTGTTCAGGCCGCCACAGAGACCCTTGTCAGTCGTCACCAGGATGAGCCCGGCTTTTTTCACCGGGCGCTTCACCAGGAACGGATGCCTGTACTCGGGATTGGCCTGGCTCAGGTGCGCGGCGATGTTGCGGATCTTGTCGCCGTACGGGCGGGCATGGCGCATGCGTTCCTGCGCCTTGCGCATCTTGCTGGCGGCGACCATCTCCATCGCCTTGGTGATCTTGCGCGTGTTCTGCACGCTCTTGATCTTGGTTCGTATTTCCTTGGTGCCTGCCATATCGGCTCTCTACCAGCAATTAATACGCGCCGGTTTTCTTGAAGTCCTTGATGGTCTCATGCAACGCGGCCTCGTCGTCCTTGCTCATCTCCTTGGTGTCCTCGATGCGTTGCACCAGTTTCGCCTGCTTGGACTTGACGTGATCCAGCAGTGCCTTTTCGAAGGCCTGGATCTTCTTGACGTCAACGTCATCCAGATAGCCGTTGTTGGCGGCGAACAGCGCCACCGCCAGCTGCCAGACCTGTTGCGGGTGGTATTGCGGCTGCTTGAGCAATTCGGTCACGCGCCGGCCGCGCTCCAGTTGCTTGCGCGTGGCTTCGTCCAGGTCGGAGGCGAACTGCGCGAACGCCGCCAGCTCGCGATACTGCGCCAAGTCGGTGCGGATGCCGCCGGAGAGTTTCTTGATGACCTTGGTCTGGGCGGCGCCGCCGACGCGCGATACCGAGATGCCGGCGTTGATGGCGGGGCGGATGCCGGCGTTGAAGAGATCGGTCTCCAGAAAGATCTGTCCATCGGTGATCGAAATCACGTTGGTCGGCACGAACGCCGACACGTCGCCCGCCTGGGTCTCGATGACAGGCAGCGCGGTCAGCGACCCAGTCTTGCCCTTGACGGCGCCCTTGGTGAAGCGCTCGACGTATTCGGCGTTGACGCGCGCGGCGCGCTCGAGCAGGCGCGAGTGCAGGTAGAACACATCGCCCGGATAGGCCTCGCGGCCCGGCGGCCGGCGCAGCAGCAGCGAGATCTGGCGGTAGGCCCAGGCCTGCTTGGTGAGGTCGTCGTAAATGATCAGCGCGTCCATGCCGCGGTCGCGGAAATACTCGCCCATGGTGCAGCCGGAATAGGCGGACAGATATTGCATCGCCGCCGAGTCGGAGGCCGACGCGGCCACCACGATGGTGTATTCCATTGCGCCGAATTCCTCGAGCTTGCGCACGACGTTGGCGATGGTGGAGGCCTTCTGGCCGATGGCGACATACACGCAGAACAGGTTCTTGCCCTTCTGGTTGATGATGGTATCCACCGCCACCGCGGTCTTGCCGGTCTGGCGGTCGCCGATGATGAGTTCGCGCTGGCCGCGGCCGATCGGCACCATGGAGTCGATGGACTTGAGTCCGGTCTGCACCGGTTCCGACACTGATTTGCGCCAGATCACGCCCGGCGCCACCTTTTCGATGACGTCCGTTTCCCTGGCGTTGATGGGGCCCTTGCCGTCGATGGGCTGCCCCAGCGAGTTCACCACGCGGCCGATCAGTTCCTTGCCCACCGGCACCGACAGGATCTGGCCGGTGCATTTCACCGTGTCGCCTTCGCTGATGTGCTCGTAATCGCCGAGCACCACCGCGCCGACCGAATCGCGTTCCAGGTTCAGCGCGAGGCCATAGGTCTGCTTGGGAAACTCCAGCATCTCGCCCTGCATGACGCCGGACAGGCCGTGAACGCGGCAGATGCCGTCAGTCACCGTGACCACGGTGCCCTGCGTGCGCAGGTCGGTCTCCGTGCCCAGGCCCTTGATGCGATTTCTGATCAGCTCGCTGATCTCGGAAGGATTGAGTTGCATAAAATGTAATCTCCTGAAAATCCCTTGTTCTTAAACAGACCGCTCAGGCCACCAGCGCCGCGCGCATGCGCTCCAACTGGCTGCTCACCGAACTGTCCAGCGTCCGATCCCCGACCGTGACGCGCACGCCGCCGATGAGACTGGCATCCACCTTCACGCCGGGCTTCAAGCGCACGCCGAATTTCTTTTCCATCGCAGCCACCAGCTCGCCGAGCTGGGCGTCCGACAATGGAAACGCGGTGACAATCTCGGCCTCCGCGGCGCCCTCGTGGGCGTTTTTGAATTCCTCGAAGGCATGCGCGATGGCGGGCAACAGGGTGAGCCGGTCATTGGTGATTAGCAGCCTCACGAAATTCTGCGCCTCCTGCGGCAGCGATTGCTGCATGGCCCCGGCAAATACGGCGTACAGCCGGTCGGCGGATACGTTGGGATCCCCGGCCACGGCGACCATCTCGGGATGCGCGGCGATCTGCGCCATCTCGCGCAACAGTTCCGACCATTCCGAAAGACGTTTTCCCTCCTGCGCGATGTGAAACAACGCATCGGCGTAGGGGCGGGCGAGCGTGGACAATTCGGCCATGCCGGGTCCCTACAACTGCGCCTTCAGACGGGTGAGCAGATCGGCGTGGGCCTGGGCGTTCACCTCGCGCTTCAAAATCTGTTCGGCGCCGGCCACGGCCAGTGCTGCCACCTGTTCGCGCAATGCCGCCTTGGCGCGCTCGACTTCCTGGGCGATCTCGGCCTTGGCGGCGGCCAGTTGCCGGCCGCCCTCGGCCCTGGCCTGTCCCTTGGCCTCTTCGATCAACCCGCCGGCGCGCTTGTCGGTCTCGGCCAGGATGTTCTGGGCCTGCGCGCGCGCCTCGCGCTCGATGACCTGGATGCGCGACTCGGCGTCCTTCAGACTGCGATTTCCCTGCTCGGCGGCCGACAGGCCGTCGGCGATCTTTTTCTGCCGCTCATCGATGGCCTTCATCAGCGGCGGCCAGACAAACCTGGCCGTGAACCAGATGAAGAGCGCGAACGAAATGGCCTGCGCGATCAGGGTGAAAGTAATGTTCATGACCGCCCCCTAATGGGTTCCGAACGCCGTCAGTGTGGGATCACGGACAACAGCGGATTGGCGAAGGCGAACATCATCGCGATGCCCAATCCGATGATGAACGAGGCGTCGATGAGGCCGAGCAGCAGGAACACCTTGACCTGCAGTTGCGGCATCAGTTCGGGCTGGCGGGCGGCGCCTTCGAGGAAGCGCGAACACATGATGCCCACGCCGACGCAGGCGCCCAGCGCGCCCAGACCAATCATGAGGCCGATGCCCACGCCGGTGTAGGCCTGTATCATCGCCAGAAATTGCATGTTTTCCATAGGACTTTCCTTTCTTGATTGAACCGTTTGCCGCCACCAAATCTCACGCGATCAGTGCCCCTCGTGCGCCATTGAGATATAGACGATCGTCAACATCATGAAGATGTAGGCTTGCAGGACCACGATCAGGATGTGAAAGATCGCCCAGCCCACCCACAGC
This sequence comes from Gammaproteobacteria bacterium, assembly GCA_035501935.1. Taxonomy (NCBI): domain Bacteria; kingdom Pseudomonadati; phylum Pseudomonadota; class Gammaproteobacteria; species Gammaproteobacteria bacterium. The sequence goes on from DATJVC010000030.1 coordinate 4,746, forward strand.
GGAATGCTGAAGAAGATGCCGCCGATGCCCGTGGCGGCCCACATGCCGAGCAGCAGAAAAATGATTTCGCCCGCGTACATGTTGCCGAACAGACGCAGGCTGTGCGAGAGCGGCTTGGAGATGTATTCGATCAGGTTGAACAGCACGTTGGCGCACGCCAGCAGCACGCCGGCGATCCACTTCAAGGGGTTGATCGAGAGACCGACCATGCCGAAGGGCGCGCAGAAGATTTCGTGCAGGAAACCAGCCATGCCCTTGACCCTGACGGCGAAGAAGATCATCAGCAGCCACACCGACAGCGACAGCGCGAAAGTGGTGTTCACGTCGGCGGTCGGAACGACGCGAAAACCGTGCTCGGATATATGGTGAGTTCCCATCGATACCCAATCGGCGGGCAGAAAATCCATGGCATTCATCATCAGCACCCAGACGAACACCGTCAGCGCCAGCGGCGCCATGAATTTCATATCGTGGTGGAAGATGTCCTTGACCTGGTTGTTGACGAATTCGATGGCGAGCTCGACGAAGGCCTGGCGGCGATTGGGCACGCCCGCCGTCGCGCCCGCCACGATCCAGCGCATGAAACCGAAGGTCAGGATACCGAGGATGAGCGCCGTGATCAGCGTGTCGACATTCAACGCCCAGAACGCCCCGTTGCCGACCGGCTTGACCATGAAGGTCAGGTGATGGCCGATGTAACCGGAGGCCGTGAGCGCCTCTCCTGCCTGTTCCGCCGCCATGTTGTTTAAACTCTGCGTCAGCCGTTGACTACCTGTTCACTACATTTCGCGTGTCACCCACAAGGCCAGCCACTGCGCCTTCACCGCCAGCACCACGCCGGCCAGCACCGCCAACCACACCGGCTGCGGCTGGGCGAATTTCACCGCCACGGCCAGCAGCGCGATGGTCAGCGCCAGCTTGCCAAGTTCGCCGCCCAGCAGCACCGCCGCTGACACTCCACCCCGCAGCCTCATGCGCAAAATCAACCCGAGCGCGAACAGCATGTTCGGGAGCGCGACCGCGGCACCGCCGGCAAACGCCGACCTGGCACTCGGCTGGCCAAAAACCGCCCACGCAATCACCGCCACGAGTAGGACCACGGCCCACTGCAGTGCGACTGTGACCCACACAGCCGCTCCCCATTTCGCTCTTAGCATCCCGTCACAAACCTGATCGTTGGCTCAGCGGGAGGGCGATTCGGCGTCCTGGTAGACGCTCATCAAAGCCGGTGGATTGTAAATATCCCGGTGGGGGGCGTCAATAAAATTCAGCCCGGAATCACGCTAATCTTGAAGGCTGGCAAGGGGCCGGGGGCGGGTTATTTGATGCGCGCAAGGATGCCGTCCAACTCGTCCAGGGAATGATAATGAATGCGCAGTTCGCCCCTGCCCTTTTTGGTGTGGCGCAACTCCACGCGGGCCGCCAGCTTCTCGGCCAGTTCCTCCTGCAATTTGCGGATGTTGGGATCCGCCCCCCCGCCCGCCTTGGCCTTGCGTCCATCGCGGCGCCGCTGCCAGTCCTTGACCAGACGCTCCGCCTCCCGCACCGACAGTCCGCGCGTGACGATCTGATTGGCGGCCAGCGACTGTTGTTCCATCGCCAGCGCCAGCAACGCGCGGGCGTGACCCATCTCGATGTCGCCGACCTCCAGCATGCGTTTTACCGGTTCGGCCAGCTCCAGCAGCCGCAGCAGATTGGTCACCGCCGCGCGTGAACGGCCCACCGCCTCGGCCACATCCTGATGCGTCATGCTGAATTCACTCACCAGACGGGAGATGGCGCTGGCTTCCTCCAGCGCGTTCAATTCCTCGCGTTGAATGTTTTCAATCAGGGCGATGCTCGCCGCCGCCTGATCCGGAATATCACGAATGATGGCGGGGATGTCATGCAGGCCCGCGATCTGCGCCGCCCGCCAGCGCCGTTCGCCGGCGACCAATTCATAACGCCCCTGTTCCGTCAGTCGCCGCACCACCACCGGCTGCACCACGCCCTGTACCTTGATGGAGTCCGCCAGTTCCTGGAGCGTTTCGGTTTTCATGTCCAGCCGCGGCTGGTAGCGCCCGCGCTGGATGAGATCGACCGGCAGGGTTCGCATTTCATGATCGCCCACCCGTTCACCGGTGGTGGGTGCCTCCGGGGTCAACCCCAGCAAGGCATCCAATCCCCTGCCCAAACCGCGTTTCTTCACCGTTCGCTGCCCCCTATGACTGTGTCCACTGACTCGCCGCAGTGCAGGGACGCACTGCCATTTGCAATGACTTTTCCGTCATTGCAAATGGAGGAAAGCAAAAACCGCGTTTTTTGCTTTCCGAATTCTGAGAAGTTCAGGATGAACTTATTCAGAATATTAATGATATTCATGCCGGTTCGTGTCGCCGCAGCATTTCCCCGGCCAGCGCCAGATAGGCCACCGCACCACTTGAAGTTTTATCGTACAGCAGCCCGGGCATGCCATGGCTGGGCGCCTCCGCCAGCCGGACGTTGCGAGGGATGACCGTGTTGTACACCTTGTCGTCGAAATGCTTCAGCAGTTGCGCCGAGACCTGCGTGGCGAGGTTATTGCGCGGATCGTACATGGTGCGCAGCAGGCCTTCGATCTTGAGGTTCGGGTTCAGAATTTTTCGGATCTTCTCTATCGTGCCCACAAGGGCGGACAAACCCTCCAGTGCATAATACTCGCATTGCGTCGGGATGATCACCGAATCCGCCGCCACCAACGCGTTGACCGTAAGCATGTTCAGCGACGGCGGGCAGTCGATCAGTATGTAGTCGTAGTCCGGCGCAATCGGGGTCAACGCCGTGCGCAGCCGCAGCTCGCGTCCCAGTTCATCCAGCAGGCCGACCTCCGCGCCGGTCAGATCGCCGTTGGCAGGCAGCAGGTCGTAGCCCGCCTTCTCCAGCGTGATCCTGGCTTCCGCCACCAAAACATCATTCATGAGCACGTCGAAGGTGGAATAGCGCAGTTTGCCCTTGTCGGCGCCGCTGCCCATGGTCGCGTTGCCCTGTGGATCCATGTCCACCAGCAGGACGCGCCGCTTGGTGGCGGCAAAGGACGCGGCCAGATTGACGCTGGTGGTGGTCTTGCCTACCCCGCCCTTTTGGTTCGCCACCGCAAAGATTCTGGCCATGCGCGCCGTAATTTATTTATCCAGCTTGATCAGATTATTGCACAACCCGCTGGTCAACTTGCCTTGCGCTTCGATTTTGCCGCCTCAATCGCTTCTGCGGACTGCTTGATGCCCTCTTTTGATGCGTTGCAGCATCATTTTGACTGTTATCCGCTTGAAATATTTAAAGATAGTAGAACTATAAAATATATCCATATGATTTGTAGGTGTTTTATTTATTTTTGTTGCATGGCACAATGATTGCCTATTCAACAGTCAGAACACTTTTAAACAAACGGAAATACCGGCTTTGAGCGACGGCAAACACGCATTGGAGGTGCAGGATGAGGCGAATATCAGCTTCCGCCATCACCACTCGCGCGGCCATGACTGCGAGGGGTCTCTTTTTGCCTGTTGCTTTGGCATTCTCGCTCTGCACAGCGTCCCGCGCTGACGATATCGACGTCGAGAATCCACCGGGACAGATGGTGGATGTCGGCGGTTACCGGCTGCATATCGATTGCCGGGGTGAAGGCTCACCAACGGTGGTCATGGACGCCGGGCTGGGCGGCGTGTCGCTCGAATGGCTGCCTGTGCAACAGCCCCTTAGCCGGCACGGGCGTGTGTGCAGTTACGACCGAGCCGGCAACGGCTGGAGCGACCCCGGACCGCAACCGCGCACCGCGGCTGTGATCGTCGAGGAATTGCACACCCTGCTGTCCAACGCCGGGGTTCCCGGCCCCTATGTGCTTGTCGGCCATTCCTTCGGCGGTTACACGGCACAGCTTTTCGCCGAGCGTTATCCGAAACTGACCGCCGGGATCGTGCTGATTGACTCCTCGCACCCTGCCCAGGTGGCGCGTTTTCTCGCGCCGCCACTGCGCATGAACACCGCGCCGGGCAAGGACGTCGCGGGTATCGTGCTGGCCGGCGGGGTGCCCCTGCCTCCCGCCCACATGCCCGCTGAACTCCGACTGCCGACCCTGATGCTGATGTCGCAGCACAAGGCCCTCGTGACCGCGGCGCAGGAGTTTCTCTATTTCCGCGACAGCGGCGAAGAGGTGCGGAAATCCGGCAGGCTGCCGCCGGTGCCGCTGGTGGTGATCACCCGTGGCATTGCCGAGCGCAGCGCCAAAGACCCACGCGCGCCGATGATCGAATCGCTATGGCTGCAACTGCAGGACGAACTCGCGGCAAGGAGCCCGCGCGCCGTGCATTTGATCGCCACGCAGAGCGGCCATCACATCCATCTCGACCAGCCTGGGCTGGTCGCCGGCGCCATTGGCATGGTGCGCGATCTCGCGCGCCGGCAGGCCATGCTTTCTTTAGGACTGGCGCTCGCGGTCACGGACACCTCCCTGCCGGCGATCACCGGCGTGACCTGGCGGTCGGACACCCTGCACACCGCGCCGGATGGATTCTCGCTCGCGAACCTGCGCGGATTGCTGGCTGAGAGACGATCGCAGTCGGCGAATGCTGGCCCCTGGCTGGGCGTGGAGCATCCCCACGCGGTCGCCATGCAGCCTGTGTCTTACGATGGAATGTATTAGGCGTCGGTCTCCATGACGACAAGGTGCCGCCCGGCCTTGAGGCCGGGCACCTGCAGGCGATGAACAGTCGCGCGCATATCAGTGGGTAGCGCGGCCAGTTCAGCTTCTGGGCGCCGGCCCTTCATCGCCAGCCACAGACCGCCTGGGGCGAGCAGATGCCGCGTCTGCGCCACCAGTTCCGCCAGCGCACCCACTGCACGTGAAATGATGCAATCGAAGGGCTGCGCCGTCTGATAATCTTCCGCGCGCGCCTGTACCACCTCGACGTTCGATAGTTTCAACTCGATCTTCGCTTGCGTCAGAAAACGCGTCTTCTTGCCGTTGCTGTCGAGCAGCGTGCAATGCAGATCAGGTTTTGCAATCGCCAGCACCATTCCGGGCATCCCCGCGCCGCTGCCCACATCCAGCAATCGCGAGCCGCGCACGTAAGGCAACGCCGCAAGACTGTCGAGCAGATGCCGCGGCACCATGGCCCACGGGTCACGGATGGCCGTCAGGTTATACGCCTGGTTCCATTTCTCGAGCAACTTCAGATAATCCAGAAGCTGGAGTTGCTGCGATTCAGAGAGTGCCTGCGGCAGCGCCCTCAAACCGGCGGCCAGCTGGATTTTCTGATCGTGTTCCAGCGAGGTTTTCAGGCGGAGCGCTTTTTCAAGTGGACGAGCAGGAGCGAGACGGCAGCGGGGGTGATGCCGGAGATGCGCGAGGCCTGGCCGACAGTAGCAGGCCGGTAATCGCTGAGTTTCTGGATGACTTCATTGGACAGGCCGCGCACCTCGCGGTAATCGAGATCGGCGGGCAGGTGCGTTTCCTCGTTGCGGCGGGCGCGGGCGATTTCGTCCTCCTGCCGGTCGAGATAGCCACTGTACTTGGCCTGAACCTCCAGCTGCTCGATCACTTCGCGGTCGGTCAGCGCCTCGCCTGCGCCGGACAGGGTCATGAGATCGGCGTAATGGACATTCGGGCGTTTGAGCAGATCGGCCAGTGAACATTCGCGCTCGATGGCCTGGCCGAGCACGCGTTCAAGATCGGCGGGAGAGGTGGTTGCTGGTTTCACCCGGGTCGCATGCAGCCGCTGTTGTTCGCGATCGATCATTTCGCGCTTGCTCTCGAAACGCGCCCAGCGCCCGTCGTCGACCAGGCCCAGTTCGCGGCCTTTCGCCGTCAGGCGCAGATCGGCATTGTCCTCGCGCAGCATGAGGCGGTATTCGGCACGGCTGGTGAACATGCGATAGGGTTCCGAGGTGCCGCGCGTGACGAGATCGTCGATGAGCACGCCGATATAGCCCTCGTCGCGCCGCGGCCACCACGGATCCTGCATACGGACGCCACGCGCCGCATTGATGCCGGCGATCAGGCCCTGCGCGGCGGCCTCCTCGTAGCCGGTGGTGCCGTTGATCTGGCCGGCAAAGAACAAGCCGGGGATGTGTTTGGTTTCCAGCGACGGCTGGATGTCACGCGGATCGAAATAATCATATTCGATGGCGTAGCCGGGGCGGGTGATATGGGCGTTCTCGAAGCCGCGGATACTGCGCACGAGTTCATATTGCACGTCGAACGGCAGGCTGGTGGAAATGCCGTTGGGATAGACCTCGTGCGTGCTCAAACCTTCCGGTTCGACGAAGATCTGGTGCGAGGACTTGTGGGCAAAGCGCACGATCTTGTCCTCGACCGACGGGCAGTAGCGCGGGCCGACGCCTTCGATGGCGCCGCTGTACATGGGCGAACGATTGAGACCGGCGCGGATGATGTCGTGCGTGCGGCCGTTGGTGTGGGTGATGTGGCAGTGCACCTGTTGCGGATGCATGGCCGGCTCGCCCATGAAGGAAAACACCGGCATGGGCTCATCGCCGGGCTGCGCCTCGAATTGCGCGAAGTCAAGCGTGCGGCCGTCCAGCCGCGGCGGCGTGCCGGTCTTGAGGCGGCCCACACGCGGATGCAACTCCCGCAACCGTTTCGAAAGCGCATTGGCGGGCGGGTCGCCGGCGCGCCCGCCCTGATAGTTGGTCTCGCCAACGTGGATGCGACCGGCGAGGAAGGTGCCAACCGTCAACACTACCGCGGGGGCACGGAATTCAAGGCCCATCTGCGTGACTACTCCGGCCACGTGGCCGTTTTCGATAATCAAATCGTCCACGGCCTGCTGGAACAGCGTCAGATTCGGCTGCGTCTCCAGCGCGCGGCGCACGTACTGGCGGTAAAGCGCGCGATCGATCTGCGCGCGGGTGGCGCGCACCGCCGGCCCTTTGCTGGCGTTGAGGCGGCGGAAGTGGATGCCGCAGTGATCGGCGGCGAGGCCCATGAGCCCGCCGAGGGCGTCGATCTCGCGCACCAGATGGCCCTTGCCGATGCCGCCGATGGCGGGATTGCAGGACATCTGGCCCAGTGTCTCGATGCTGTGAGTGAGCAGCAGCGTGCGCGCGCCCATGCGCGCCGCCGCCATCGCCGCCTCGGTGCCGGCGTGGCCGCCGCCGACGACGATGACGTTGAATTGTTCCGGGTGAAGCATAAAATGACGCGGTTTTCCGTTGTCAGCCCAGGGCGGTCATTATAATCCGACTCGCGTCTCCTCCAGGAAACATCCCAGATGCTTACGCTCTATGGCTCTCCCGGCTCCCGTTCCACCCGCGTCGCCTGGGCGCTGGAGGAAATCGGCGCCGAATACGATTACATCAAGATCAATTTGCGGCGCGGCAGCCAGTACAGCCCCGCGTATCTCGCCATCAATCCCGCCGGCAAGGTCCCGGCGCTGGTCGATGGCGGATTCGTGCTGACGGAATCCGCCGCGATCTGCACCTATCTCGGCGAGAAATATCCGCAATCCGGACTGGTACCGCCGGCCGTCGATTCACAGATCCGCGCGGATTTTTTCAAATGGATATTTTTTGTGATGACGGAACTGGAACAACCATTGTGGACGCTTTGGAAGCATGAAGCCGTGCTGCCCATGGACAAACGGCTGCCGCAGATCGCGCCGACCGCCCAGTGGGAGTTCGCCGCGGCGGCGCGGATACTGGCCCTGCGGCTGGATCGCCGCGAATACCTCGTCGGCGACGGCTTTACCGCGGCGGACATCTTCGCCGCGGAGACGCTGTCTTGGGCGCGCAACGCCAAGGTCGCACTGGGTCACGCCGCGCTGGAACGCTACGCCGATGCCGTACTGGCGCGGCCGGCGCATCTGCGCGCCCGCGACCGCGAACGACGTCTGACACCTTTCAAACAATAACCCGCCGCGACGGCGTCACGCCGTGGACAAACCGAGGTGGCGTGTCTTCAGTTTGACGTAATAGTCGGCCGAGTATTCCAGCATTTCCTGCTCCCGATCGGTGAGCGCGCGGATTTTCCTCGCCGGCGCGCCAACCCAGAGGTGCCCACCCTGCAAATGCCTCCCCGCCGGCACCAGTGCGCCCGCGCCCAGCATGACGCGCGGCTCCAACACCGCGCCGTCCATGATGGTCGCCGCCATGCCGATGAGGCAATAGTCGCCGACTACGCAGGCATGAAGAATGGCCCGGTGGCCCACGGTCACGTGATTGCCGACGGTCAGCACGAATCCGCCCGGCGTATAGGGGCCGTCGTGGGTGGCGTGCAGCACCGCGCCGTCCTGGATGCTGGTGTACGTGCCGATCACGATGCGGTTGACGTCCCCGCGCGCGACCGCCGTCGGCCACAGCGAGGAATGATCGCCGATCGCAACGTCGCCGATCACCACCGCCGCGGGATCAATGTAGGCGGTCGAAGCGATGACCGGTGTTTTGCCTTCAAAGGCCCGCAGGGCCATTCCGGTGCGCCTCTTCTTTTATTTGCCAGTGGGTTGCGGCGTTGACTGCGTGGTGGCGTAACGATCTACGAGCGACTCCAGTTGCGCGTAAATATATCTGTCATCGTTTGAACTGTAAGTGGCAGAAACACCATCCGACCATATCGGATTGGTGTATGCGTCGACGCCGGCACCCGCGCCCGATGCCCCCAGAACCGTGACCTTGACGGAGGGCAGTTTGACGTTATAAAGCATGGTTCTTGCCTGCACATCCACCTGCATGAGTACGGCCCGTTTAAATTGCGAAATATCATCGACGGACCCCACTTTGAGGCCGTGCTTTTGCAGGGCCCGTTCCATGACTTCACGCAGACTCTGCTCGGTCAGGCGGGAACCGTTCAAGTCATTCGGTATTGGTTTGATGACCAGTACAATGGTGTTGCTCAGATCGCCATCATTTGCTGCCGGGGCCTGTTTGGTTTCTGTCGGCTGTTTGGCCTCGGCGATCCCAGGAACTTCCGGGGGAGGCGCAGGTTCTGCGGCGGGCGGGGCCTGTGTTTGGCTTTTCAAGCGCTGCGCGTTGAGCGCATCGCCGGCAAGTTTGACGTTTTCCGCGTCTGGAGCAATCCCCTCCGCCTGTTTGAGATAGGCCTCGGCCTTGTCATATTGCGCCGCCGCCGTGGCCTGCTGCGCCAGCGCCACATATTTGTCCGTCACTGCCTGCACGCCGGCCTTGGCTTGTGCGTTGTTCGGGTCATCCTTTAACACCGCGCGGTAACGCGCCAGCGCATTGTTTCCGGCGGGGCTTGCCAACCGCAAGGCCTTCACGTCCGCGTCGGCTTGTTGCAATAGGTCGGCGATTTTTCCCGCCTTGTCCTGCGCCTCCTCTGACTTTTTCTGCGCGTCGGCAAGCTGCTTTTGTTGTTTGAGGATACCGGCCTGCTTCTGTTGTTCAGCGGCTTCGTCTCGCCGTGCCTGCTCCGCTCTGCGTTTGGATTCCTCGGCCACCCGCGCCGCTTCGGCGCGTTTGGCTTCTTCCTGTGCTTTTTGCTTTTCCTCTCCGGCGACGCGCGTGGCCTCCTCGCGCCTGGCTTCCTCTGCCGCCTTGGCTTGCGCCTGCGCCTTGATGCCCGCCGCCTCCGTCGCAGCGGTCGCCTGCGCCTTGTTGGCCTCCATTGCCGCGCGCTGATTCCAATACCAGGCGCCGCCAGTCACCATCAGCAGAACGATGGGTACCGCTATCGCACCGACCAGCCGGTGCTCGCGGTTCTTCTGCAACGCGGGTCGATGTAATTCCTTCCGCCATTCTGGGATGGTCTGCGGACGATCCGCCTCCTTGAATTGCAGGGCATGATCGATGGCGCGCAGCAACGGAACGGAATATCTGCCTTTTGCCGCCGTCAGCGCCGGCAGGAGCACGTCCTTGGATGCCTCCAGATAGGCATGGCTGCGATCCACCGAAGCCATGGGCACCTTGCCGACCACGGCGCGGTACATGGTCGCGCCCAGGCCATAAATGTCCGTCCACGGGCCCTGCTTGTCACTCTTGCTGTAGTACTGTTCAAAGGGGGCATATCCCGGCGACACCAGGGACGTCAGCGTCTTGGTTTCCAGCCCCAGTGCCTGCCGCGCCGAGCCGAAATCCAGCAACACCGGCGATCCGTCTTCGCGGATATAAATATTCGCCGGTTTGATGTCACGATGAATGAATCCGGTCTTGTGCACCTTCTCAAGCCCGTCGAGTATGGGCAGGATGACGCCGATCAGTTCCGCCTCCGGCAGGGTTTTGCGCCGTGACAGCACTTCCTGGAGGCTTTCGCCGTGCTCATAGGCCATCACCATGTAGGCCGTGTGGTTGGCCTCAAAAATGGAGAACACCTGCACGATGTTGGGATGCTTGAAGCGCGCCAGCGTCTGGCCCTCCTTGATGAAGCGGTTCAGCCCCCACAGGAAGTGATCGGCGTGGCTGTCGCTCAACGGATGCACCGACCAGTCGCCCGTGCGTCCGGCGAACTGTGACGGCAGATATTCCTTGATGGCGACATGCTGTTGCAGATTGGAATCGAAGGCGAGATAGGTGATGCCGAAACCGCCCTGGCCCAGCACCCGCTCGATCCGGTACCAGTGGATATTGAAGCCGGGCTGGAGGGCGTTGCGGTGAACTGTCTCGGTCATGAACGCGGTGTCCATCCGTGAGCCAGTGGGTTGAGCTGGATTATTCGCATATTGCGTCGGGTCCGCAACAGCCCGCTGTCTGTCAATCAATCAAGTGGGGACCGGCGTAATGTCGAAGCGCAGCAATTGACATTCGATGGCGCCGTTATAAAAGGTATGTTTGCGTCTGGCGGTGAGTCCCAGATATCTTCCGAGCGGCGGGTTGCCGGTGAACACCGCCGCCTGCCAGCCGCTGAACTCCTGCCGCAGTTTCTGGCCCAGCAATGTGTAGAGCGCGCGCAATTTTTCCGTGTCATCAAGGCGTTCGCCATAGGGCGGATTCACGAGCACCAGTCCGGTGTCCGTGGGTGGGCATAGCAACTCGCTCAAGTCCGCCTGCTTGATGAGAATACGATGGCCCAGGCCCGCCGCTTTGACATTTTGTTTGGCCGCCGCGATCGCCCGGTGGTCGGCGTCGCTGATGTGGATGGGGGGCAGTTTTGACTCGCCCGCTTCGCGGCGCTCACCCGCCTCGCGCAGCAGGCCGTGCCACAATGCGGCGTCGAACTGCCGCCAGCGCAGAAAGCCGTAATAACCGCGCTTGAGTCCGGGCGCGATGTCGCCGGCGATCATCGCCGCTTCTATTGCCAGCGTGCCGGAGCCGCACATCGGATCAACGAATGCGCCGCCGGCCGCCGCGATGGCGGGCCAGCCGCAACGCAATAACAGCGCGGCGGCGAGATTCTGTTTGAGCGAGGCGATGACGGAATCGATGCGATAACCGCGGCGGTGCAGGCTCTCGCCGGACAAATCCAGACTCAGAACGGCTTGGTCGCGATCAAGCACCAGGCTGACCCGCACGTCAGGCCGCTCCAACGCCACCGACGGCCGCCCACCGTGGCGCATGCGGAACTGATCGACGATGGCGTCCTTGACCTTGAGCGCGCCGAAATGCGTGTGCGTGATTTGCGAACGCAGCGAATGAAAATCGACGGCCAGAGTTCCTGTGGGTGCCAGATGTTCCGACCAGTCCATGGTTTGCACGCCCGCGTACATTGCCTCCGGTGTGGGCGCCTCGAAGCGCGCCAGTTCGAGCAGCACGCGGCCGGCGGTGCGTGACCAGAGGCAGGCGCGGTAACCCAGTTCAAGATTACCCGTGAACGCAACACCCGCCACGCGCTCAACGACGTCTCCGGCGCCAAGCTGGCGCAGTTCATCGGCAAGCAGCGACGCAATGCCTTTCGGCGCGGTCGCAAAAAAACGTTGGCTGGGCATGGCCGCATTGTAACCGCCGGCCGGTGATTTACGGCTTTGCGAGCGCCTGCGGCCGCGCTAGACTTCGAATATGAACACTGCGGCCCTGGAAAAATTCGCCGGCGATCTCTGGCAGGGGGACATCCTGCGGGAGCTGACCGAATACATCCGCATTCCCAACAAATCACCCGCCTTCGACCCGCAATGGCAGGAACACGGCTACATGGACGCGGCGGTGGCCCGCTTCGAGCGCTGGGCGCGGGGCATGAACATTCGTGGCATGGCGATGGAGGCGGTGCGGCTGCCCGGCCGCACCCCGCTGCTGTTCATGGACATTCCCGGCAATGATCATCGCACCGTGCTGCTCTACGGCCATCTCGACAAGCAGCCGGAAATGACCGGCTGGCGCGAGGGTCTGGGTCCCTGGCAGCCGGTGCTGGAGGGTGACCGGCTCTACGGGCGCGGCGGTGCCGATGATGGTTACGCGATCTTCGCGGCGCTGACGGCCATCAAGGCATTGCAGGAGCTGAACATCCCGCACGCGCGCTGCGTGGTCATCATCGAGGCCTGCGAGGAGAGCGGCAGTTTTGATCTGCCGTATTACATTGATGCCCTGAAGGCGCGCATTGGATCGCCCGAACTGGTCATATGTCTCGATTCCGGCTGCGGCAATTACGAGCAGTTGTGGGTCACGACTTCACTGCGCGGTCTGGTCGGCGGCGTGCTCGACGTTGCAATGATGAGCGAGGGGGTGCACTCCGGCGATGCCGGCGGCGTCGTACCGAACGTCTTTCGCGTGACGCGCATGCTGTTGAGCCGTATCGAGGATGAGAGCGATGGCCGCATTCTGGACGCCGCGTTCAACACGCTCATCCCCGCGCATCGCATCGTGCAGGCCCAAACCGCGGCACAGATATTGGGCGAAGAGACTTATCGCAAGTTTCCGCTGCAACCCGGCGTCGAACCGATGGCACACCAGCCGATGGAATTGATCCTGAACCGGACCTGGCGGCCGGCGCTCGCCATCACCGGCGCCGATGGCCTGCCGGCGGTGGCAAATGCCGGCAACGTGGCGCTGGCTGGCATGCACGTCAAAGTTTCGCTGCGTCTGCCGCCGAATGTCGACGGTGCGCGGGCCTCGGCGACGCTCAAGCGCCTCCTGGAGGAAGACCCGCCCCATGGCGCTCGTGTGACCTTCACTCCCGACTGGGCGGTCACCGGGTGGAATGCCCCGCATGAGGCCGAGTGGCTGACGCAATCGTTGGATCGGGCCTCGAGGCAGTTCTTCGGCAAAGCGCCGGTGTACATGGGCGAGGGCGGCACCATTCCATTCATGGCCATGCTGGGAGAGCGTTACCCGCGGGCGCAGTTTGTCATCACCGGTGTGCTTGGCCCGCACGCCAATGCCCATGGCCCCAACGAATTCCTGCATCTGCCCACCGCACACCGGGTGACCTGTTGCGTCGCCCAGGTCATCGCCGATCATTATTCGACGGGCGAAAAGACTTGAAAGCCGGGGTCATCGGGTTGGGCGCGATGGGCGCCCACATGGCGCTGAATTTCGACAGGGCCGGTGCGCTCGCAACCGTGTGGAACCGCACCCCGGCGCGCGCGCAGGCTTTGAAATTCAGCAGCAGCGTGTTGCACGCCGCAACACCCGCGGAGGCAGCCGCTCGATCAGATCTGATTGTCACCTGCGTGTCGCGCGACGCCGATGTGCTCGAAGTCGCGCGCGCCATGCTGCCGGGTTTGAGCGCCGGCAAAATCGTCTGCGACACCTCGACGGTGAGCAGCGATACCGCGCGCGAACTGGCAGCGCTGTACAAAACCCGCGACGCCGATTTTCTCGACTGCCCGGTGTCCGGCGGCGTGGAAGGCGCGCGCAAGGCGGCGCTGGCGATGATGGTCGGCGGCGAGACGGCGGCATTCGATCGCGCGCGACCGCTGCTCTCGAAGATCGCGGCCAACATCGTGCACATGGGACCAACGGGTTCCGGGCAGGCCACCAAGGCGGTGAATCAGCTCATGGCCGCAGGCATCAACCAGGCCGTGACCGAGGCGCTGGCCTTCGGGCAGGCGATGGGCCTCGACATGGACAAGGTCATCGACGTCGTCGGCAGCGGCGCGGCGGCCAACTGGTTTTTGAATCATCGCGGCGGGACCATGGTCGCGGGGACCTACGCACCGGGTTTCAAGATCGCCCTTCATCACAAGGATATTGAAATCATCCAGCGCATGGCCCGGGGCTGCACGCGGTGGCCGCTTTCCGTCGTGGCCAACACACTGGCGGATTACGAGCAGCTCATGCGCGAGGGCCATGGCGAGGAGGACATCTCCGCCCTCTACCGGCTCAAAAAAGAGAATTTCTCACCGGGAACTTAAGCCCGGCGGCATCCCACTAATTCCTCACGTTTGGCCTGCCCCCGTATTGCGCGTGTTGACGCGTGGACGGGGTTGTGGAAAATACGCGGCTTGCCCGCAGCCCGGAGCTGCGTTCGCCGCTTGCAGAATCGTGGCGGCGTCTGCAGACCGAAGGCAGCAGTCAAAAAAATTGAGGCTCGGGACTTAAACGATGTCTTACGCCATCGAGGTCAAAAACTTAAGCAAGTATTTCGGCGCCCTGCGCGCCGTCGATAACGTGTCCTTCAACGTGGCGCGCGGGGACGTGCTCGGCTTCCTCGGCCCGAACGGCGCCGGCAAGTCCACCACCATGAAGATGATCACGGGCTTCCTCGAACCGACGGGCGGCACGGTGAACGTCTGCGGTTTCGATCTCGCCGCCTCGCCCGTCATGCTGAAAAGCAAAATCGGCTATCTGCCGGAGGGCGCGCCGGCGTACGGCGAGATGACGCCGGCGAGCTTTCTCCAATTCGTCGGTGAAATCCGCGGCCTGCGCGGCGCGCGGCTTGCCGAACGCATCCGCGATGTGGTCGGCAAGATCCATCTGGAAACGGTGCTGCACCAGCGCATCGAAACGCTGTCCAAGGGCTACAAGCGCCGTGTGGGCGTGGCCCAGGCCATCCTGCACGATCCCGAGGTGCTGATCATGGACGAGCCGACCGACGGCCTGGACCCGAACCAGAAACATGAGGTGCGCACGCTCATCAAGGAAATGGCGGCGACCAAGGCCATCGTCATCTCCACGCACATCCTCGAGGAGGTCAACGCCGTCTGCACGCGCGCCATCATCATCGCCGCCGGACGGCTCCTGTTCGAGGGCACGCCGGCGGAACTCGAGGCCCGTTCGCGCTGGCACAACGCGGTGACGCTGGCGGTCAGCGCCGATACGGCGCAGGTCAAGGCGGCGCTGGGCGCGCTCCCCGACGTTGAGGCGGTGGAGGAACGGATCGATGCCGCCGGCCGCGTGCGGCTGACCGTCATCCCCAAACCGGGGTGCGCGCCGTTCTCGGCGGTGCAGGGAGCGGTGCAGGCCCATGGCTGGAACGTGACCGAATTGCACGCGGAAAGCGGCCATCTGGATGAGGTGTTCCGCACCATCACCACGCAGGAACAGGCCTCGGTCGTGCATTCATGAACAACGTACTCATCATCTTCAAGCGCGAACTGCGCGCCTATTTCGCCACGCCGGTGGCCTATGTCTTCATCATCATCTTCCTGTTTCTTACCGGCATCTTCACGTTTTACCTCGGTGCCTTCTACGAGCGCGACCAGGCCGATCTGGAACCGTTCTTTCGTTTCCATCCGTGGCTGTACCTGTTTTTGATTCCCGCCATCGCCATGCGCCTGTGGTCGGAGGAGCGCAAGGCCGGCACCATTGAGCTGTTGATGACCCTGCCGATCACGCTGTGGGATGCGGTGTTTGGCAAATTCCTCGCGGCCTGGTGTTTCACGGCCATCGCGCTGGCCCTGACGTTCCCGATGTGGATCACGGTCAATTATCTGGGCGACCCCGATAACGTCGTCATCGTGGCGGGCTATCTCGGCAGCCTGCTCATGGCCGGCGGCTTCCTTGCCATCGGCTCCTGCATTTCGGCGCTGACCAAGAATCAGGTCATCGCCTTTGTGGTGTCCGTGGTGATTTGCTTCTGCTTCATCTTCAGCGGCACGCGCATCGTGCTGGATTTTTTCAGCGGCTGGGCACCGCAGGCGATTGTGGACGTCATCAGTTCCTTCAGTTTCATCGCCCACTTTGAATCCATCAAGAAGGGCGTGGTGGACGTGCGCGACATCGTGTATTTCGCGACCCTCATCGCCTTCTGGCTGTACGCCAATACTTTGGTCATCCAGAGCCGGAAGGCCAGCTGACATGGCGAATCGATACTCAACGGGCGGTGGGCTGCTGCTGGCGCTAGCCCTGTTCATCGCCGTCAACCTGCTCGCCAATCTGACGCTGACCTCGTGGCGCCTCGATGTCACCGAGAACAAATTGTTCACGCTGTCGCCGGGCACCAGGAATATTCTCGCGAGCCTCGAGGAACCGATCACGCTCAAGTATTACTTCTCCAACAAATTGTTCTCAGGCATTCCGCAATACCAGAACTATGGTATACGCGTGCGCGATTTGCTGGAGGAATACGCCGCCAAGTCGCATGGCAAGCTCAAACTGATGGTGATCGACCCGGAGCCGTTCTCGGAGGCCGAGGATCAGGCCGTCGGCTATGGCGTGCGGCAGCTGCCGGTGACCGAGACCGGCGACATGGCCTACCTTGGTCTGGTAGGCACCAACACCACCGATGACACCTCCGTCATTCCCTTCTTCCAGCCCAACCGGGAGGAGGCGCTGGAATACGACCTCACCAAGCTTATTTACAATCTGGCACATCCCAAGAAACGCGTCATCGGCGTGTTGACCACGCTGCCGATGTTCGGCGGCGCCGATGATCCGGCCAGCGGTCGCCGTGGCTCCCCGCCGTGGGCGTTGATCAACGCGATGCGGGAGGTCTTCGACGTGCGTCAGCTGCGTCCTGACGCCGGCGACATCGACGGCGACGTCGACACCCTGATGGTGGTGCACCCCAAGGATTTGCCGGAAACCACGAAGTACGCCATCGATCAATTCGTGCTCAAGGGCGGCAAGGCCATGGTGTTCGTCGATCCGTTCGCGGAGGCCGATGAGGCCATGCCCAACCCCGATAATCCCACAGTCATGCCCAAGCATGATTCCAACCTGCCGGACATCTTCCGCGCCTGGGGAATCAAGATGGTGGAAGGCAAGATCGCCGCCGACCCGAACGCCGCCGTGCGCGCCTCATTCACCGGCAACCGTGGCCCGCAGGAGGTGGATTTCCTGCCGTGGTTGGGGCTTAAGCCGGACAATTTCAATCACGAGGACTTCATCACCGGCCAGTTGAAATCCATCAATCTCGGCAGCGCCGGGGCGCTGGAGAAAATCGAAGGCGCCACCACGCAGTTGACACCGCTGCTCAAGACCGGTCCGCAGTCCGGATTTCTGGACGCCGAGTCCATCATGTTCGTGCGCGACCCGGGCGCGATGCTGCAACAATTCAAACCCGACGGCATCGGCAAGGTGCTGGCCGCGCGCGTCACCGGCCGGGTGAAGACCGCCTTCCCCAACGGCAAGCCCAAGGAAAAGGACGGCAGTGGCGGTGTGGATCCCGGCTTCGCGGCGGAATCCAGGGACAGCATCCATGTCATCGTGGTCGCCGACACCGATATCATCTCCGATCGCTTCTGGGTGCGCGGACAAAACGTCATGGGCGTCAACGTGCCCACGCCCATCGCCGACAACGGCGATTTCGTCATCAACGCGCTCGACAACCTGGGCGGCAACGATGACTTGATCAGCCTGCGCAGCCGTGGCCAGTTCCGCCGCCCGTTCACGGTGGTGGAACAGATCCAGCGCGAGGCCGAGGCCCAGTTCCGCGACAAGGCACAGGCGCTGCAAACGCGTCTCGAAGAGACCGAAAAGAAGATCCGCGAACTGCAACAGCAAAAAGACGAAAAAGCCAAGGCCCTGCTGAGTCCCGCCCAACGGCAGGCCATCGACAAGTTCAAGGCCGAACAGGTCTCCACCCGCCGGGAATTGCGCAACGTCCAGCATGATCTGCGCAAGAACATCGAAAGCCTGGGCACGCTCCTGCGGGTGATCAACATCGGCCTGATTCCGCTGGCACTGGGTTGCGTTGCGTTCGCAGCCATGATGTACCGCTATCTGCGCCGCCGGCGCCGGCGCGCGGCCTGAGGAGTTGCTTATGCGTCGCCCACTACTACCCATCATCACCGTCCTTGTCGTCGCAGCGGCGGCCTGGGTCGCCTACTGGCGTGCACCATCCACCGATGTCGGCACCCCGCCCCTGCTTCCAGAATTCGTGGCGCACGTGAACGACGTGGCGCGCGTGGAAATCACCACGCGGCTGAACAAAACGCTGCTCAGGCGCAATGGGGATCGCTGGCTGATTGAGAATCGCGACGACTATCCGGCGGTGTTCGAGAACGTCAAAAGCGCCATACTCGGTCTTTCGGAACTTAAGATATTGGAAGCCAAAACGCGCAAGCCGGACCTGTATTCACGGCTGGGCGTGGAGGATGTGCAAAGCGAAAAATCAGCTTCCATGCTGATTCAGCTGAAGGACGCGAAGGGTGGCAATCTGGCGGCCGTCATCCTTGGCAAATCCCGCGAAGGCGGCGACGAGGGCCCGCTGGCCAATAGCCGCTATGTCCGGGTACAGGGCCAGGAGCAGTCCTTCCTAGTCAAGGGCCCGCTTGAGGTCAGTGCCGATCCGATGACCTGGGTCAGTCGCGATCTCATGGACATCCGCGGCGGCCGCGTCCGGGAAGTAACCATTGAACGTCCCGGTGAGCCGACGGTGACCGCCCGCCGCGATAAACCCGAAGACATCGAATTGACCCTGCAGGATGTCCCCGAAGATCACGTCGTCCGCTCGGTTTCCGTTGTCACCAGCCTGAGCACGGCGCTGGAGGAATTGCGTCTCGATGACGTCCGCGCCCGCCGCGCGCTCAATTGGCCGCAACAAACGACAACCACCACGTTGCACACCTTCGACGGCCTGACTGCCGTCGTGCGCGTTGCCGATATCGACGGGCGCAAATATGCCGCCTTCGAATTCAGCGTGGAACCGGGCGCCGAAACCAATCCGGTGCCGGAAACCGGGGAGGAATCGCCGGTGATCGGCATGGAAGGCAAGCCCGCGCCAGCCAATCCCGCCAAGAACAAACCTACGCTTACGGTCGGGCAGCAGGTTGCCGATCTGGACGCGAAGGTGAAGAATTGGGCCTACGTGTTGCCGGATTACAAGTTCGACATGCTCACGCGTACCAAGGATTCACTCATCGCCGAGAAGAAAAAGCCCGCTCCGCCGCCGCCGCCGGTCAAGGACCCTTTGAAGGTCGAACATTACGACCAGGACGGAAAACTGATTCCTGAATCACCGGAAGCCCCGGTACCCGTCAGACCCTCCCCGCCCCGATAGTCCCTTCGCGGTCTGTGAGCCGCGTGCACAGGTGGAAGCCCGCACGTTATACTGCGTGCTTGCTTCCATGCTGAACTCCTTCATTTTATTCCAAACTTGTGACCGATCCGCCGCCGGGCGGCGCAACGCCGCATGACCTCGCCTTCGTTCCAGAGTTTTCAGGATTTGATCCATGCCCTCCAGCGTTACTGGGTGGGACAGGGCTGCGTGCTGGAGCAGCCGTACGACATGGAGATGGGGGCCGGTACGTTTCATCCTGCGACCTTTTTGCGCGCCATCGGCCCCGAACCGTGGTATGCCGCCTATGTGCAGCCCTCGCGCCGCCCCACCGATGGCCGTTACGGCGAGAATCCCAATCGCTTGCAGCGCTACTTTCAGTTGCAGGTCAACCTCAAGCCTTCGCCGCCCGACATTCAGGAGCTATACCTCGATTCGTTGCGCCATCTGGGCATCGATCCCTTGGTCCACGACATACGTTTCGTCGAGGACAACTGGGAATCACCCACGCTTGGCGCCTGGGGCCTGGGCTGGGAGGTCTGGCTCAACGGCATGGAGATCAGCCAGTTCACTTATTTTCAGCAGGTCGGCGGGCTGGATTGCCGGCCGGTCGCCGGCGAGATTACCTATGGCCTCGAACGCATCGCGATGGCGTTGCAGAACACCGACAATGTTTTCGATCTGATCTGGGCCGTGACGCCGGCGGGGAAAATCACCTACGGCGACATCTACAGGCAAAATGAAGAGGAACAATCCGCTTACAACTTCGAGCACGCCGACATTGCCGCGCTGACTGATGGATTCGGCATCTGCGAGCGTGAATCACGGAAGTTGATCGAGCAGCAGTTGCCGCTGCCCGCGTATGAACAGGTGTTGAAGGCCTCGCATATCTTCAATTTGCTGGACGCGCGCCGGGCCGTGTCGGTGACCGAACGGCAACGTTATATTCTGCGCGTCCGCACGCTGGCGCGCGCGGTGGCGGAGTGTTACCTGGCCCGCCGCGAGGCGCTGGGCTTCCCGTTGTTGAAAACCCCGGTGCGGCCGCATGGCTGACCATCGCGACCTGCTGATCGAGATCGGCACCGAAGAACTGCCGCCCAAGGCGTTGCGCGCGCTGGCCACGGCGTTTGCTGATCACGTCTGGAGGGGATTGAGCGAAGCCGGCATACCCCGCCACGGCGAACTTCGCGCGTATGCCAGCCCGCGTCGCCTTGGGGTGTTTATCGGACAGCTCTTTGAACGCGGCCTTGCCGTCGGCACAAAAAGCTGGGGGCCCTTTGTCAAAGCGGCCTTTGATGAAAAAGGCAATCCCACTGCCGCCGCCCAAGGCTTTGCCTCGAATTGCGGCGTCGAGGTGAAAGACCTGCAGACGCTGCAAACGGACAAGGGACCGCGCCTTTACTATGAAGGCGAGAAACCGGGCCGGGTCACCGTTGAACTGGTACCCGCCATTGTGCAAAAGGCGCTGGATAAATTGCCCATCCCCAGGCGCATGCGCTGGGGAGACGGGGACGCGCAGTTCGTACGGCCGGTGCATTGGGTGGTGCTGCTCTTCGGTGAGACCGTCATCGACGCGGAGTTGCTGGGCGTGCGCGCCAACCGTTACACGCGCGGCCACCGCTTCCTGCATCCCGCGCCCATTCATCTCGATCAGCCGCGCGATTATGAAGATGCCCTGGAAAGACGCGGCTACGTCATCCCTGATTTTGAGCGACGGCGTGAACGGGTTCAGGAAGAAGTGCTGGCCGCCGCTGCGCGGGAGGACGCGCATGCAGAGATCACAGGCATGCTGCTGGATGAGGTCACGGCGCTGTGTGAATGGCCGCAAGCCTTGATCGGCGATTTCGACCCCTCGTTTCTGGAGCTGCCGGAAGAGGTGATTGCCGCCGTGCTCAGGGATCAGCAGCGCTGCTTTCCGCTGCGCACCAAAGATGGCCGTTTGTTGCCACGGTTCGTCGCCATCGCCAACATCCCAAGCCGCGATCCCGGGCTGGTACGGCATGGCAACGAGCGCGTCATCCGCCCACGGCTGACGGACGCCGCTTTTTTCTGGTGCCGGGATCGGGATACCCCGCTGCACGACCGCCTCAAGGGATTAAAGGAAGTCGTCTTTCAGAAGCAACTCGGTACGCTGTACGACAAGACCCAGCGCGTTTCCAAGCTTGCCGTCCGGATAGCGAAGCACGCTGGCGCTGATGCCGCCCATACCAAACGCGCGGCCGAACTGTCACGTTGCGATTTATTGACGCAAATGGTGGGTGAATTCCCGGAATTGCAAGGCATCATGGGCCGCCATTACGCCGCGCATGACGGCGAACCGGCGGAAGTCTGTACCGCCATCGACGAGATGTACCGCCCGCGCTTTGCCGGCGACGTCCTGCCGAAGACACCGGTGGGCCGGGCGCTGGCACTTGCGGACAAACTCGACACGCTCGCCGGATTGTTTGGTGCCGGAGAGATTCCAACTGGAGACAAAGATCCATTCGGACTGCGGCGCGCCGCTCTCGGCGCAGTCAGGATTATCGTGGAGTGTGAACTGCCGTTTCCACTGCAGGAATTGATCAACAATGCATTTGCGGCCTACGAGGGTAAAGTCGGCGACGCGCATGCTGACCTTGAAACATATATGTTCGAACGTTTCGCGAGCTATCTGAAGGACTCGGGGTTCTCGACACTCCAAGTGGAGGCGGTCCTGAGCCAGCGGCCCGAACGGCTCAGTTCGGTCCCGCGCCAGCTGGAGGCGGTAAAGGCATTTCAGGCCCTGCCGGAGGCCGAAAGCCTTGCCGCGGCAAACAAGCGTGTCGCGAACATACTCAGGCAGGCGGAAGCCAGGGGCGAGCGATTTGAAGCCGCCGATGAAAAACATCTCAAGGAACCTGCAGAACGTGCGTTATATGACTCCTTGACCGTCGTCTCCAAAAAAGCGATGGCCTTCTTCGAGCACGGCGACTATACCGGCTATCTCAAGTCGTTCGCGGTTCTAAAAACGTCAATAGACGCATTCTTTGACTCGGTGATGGTGATGGTCGATGATCCGATCTTGCGTCGCAACCGGCTCGCGTTGCTCGCCGATTTGCGGCTTAAAATGAATCGCGTGGCGGATATCTCCAAACTCGCGTCATGAGACTGCTCATTCTTGATCGCGACGGGGTCATCAACGAAGACTCCGACGCCTTCATCAAGCATCCAGACGAGTGGGTGCCGATAGAAGGCAGCCTGCATGCCATCGCCATGGCCACCCGCGCTGGCGCGCGCGTGGTGGTGTGCACCAACCAATCCGGTATCGCCCGCGGCCTGTTCGATCTCAACCGTCTGCATCAGATCCACCAGAAAATGCTGGCGGCGGCCAAGGCGGCGGGCGGGGTGATCGATGCGATTTTTTTCTGCCCGCACGCGCCGGAGGAGAAATGCGACTGCCGCAAGCCCCAGCCGGGGATGCTGCACGAGGTTGCGCGCCGGCTGCGCGTGCCGCTTGAATACGTGCCGGCCATCGGTGATCGGGAAAGCGATATCGCGGCGGCGCGGGCCGCGGGCGCGCGGCCGGTGCTGGTGCTGACCGGCGCCGGCAGGGAGACCGCGGACATCATTGGCCAGGCGAAGGACGTCGCGGTTTATCCCGATCTCGCCGCCGTCGTCGAGCACCTGCTGGCCACGGAATGGGTCGGCTCGCATTAGCGCTTATCTCATGAATGCTTGACACACTGCGCGCACTCCTGTTTTACGCCGGTCTGCTGCCGCATACCATCCTTTTCGCCCTGCTCGGCATCGTCGTGCGGCCACTGCCTTTTTTCCCGCGTTATTGGGTCGTCACCCGTTGGACGCATATCACGCTGTGGTGGCTGAAGTGCTGTTGCGGACTCACGCATCACGTACGGGGAATGGAAAACATCCCGCCCGGACCCGCCATCATCATGTGCAAACACCAGTCGGCATGGGAAACCATGGCGCTGCAATTGATTTTCCCGCCGCAGGTCTGGGTGTTGAAGCGCGAACTGTTGTGGATCCCCTTCTTCGGCTGGGGACTGGCGAGCCTGGAGCCGATTGCGCTCAACCGGCGGGCGGGCCACAAGGCGCTGCGCCAGTTGGTCGCTCAGGGAAAGCAGCGCCTGGCGCGTGGCATCTGGGTCACCCTGTTTCCGGAGGGCACGCGCACTGCGCCCGGCCATCGCCGGCGCTACAATATCGGCGGCGGATTGCTGGCGGCGGAGACTGGCGTCCCAATCGTGCCGGTCGCGCACAACGCCGGGACGTACTGGCCAAGGCTCAGCCTGCGCAAGCGGCCGGGATGCATTGAACTCGTCATCGGTCCTGTCATATCCGTCAACGGGCGCGATGCGCGCGAGATCGTGGCGCTTGCCGAGGAGTGGATCGAGTCGACCGCACAGGCACTTTTACAAGAATCCTCTTAGTATATGTACCCAAGGATGGGCTAGAATTATAGAGTTGGAAGGTGGGGTTATCTGTCACCTTCTGAATTTATTAAAAAAACTTTTGTCATAAAAATCACGGTTTTTAATTGTGCCGACTCGCCATGAAAACATCAACAACCAAAGAGCAGCAACTCATTGCCGAGGTCATCGAGGAGCTTAAAACCTTGCCCGGTGCGTTATTGCCTGTGCTGCATCGGATCCAGGACGCGTTGGGATACATCCCCGCGGATGCGATACCCGCGGTTGCTGAGGGCTTGAATCTTTCCCGCGCCGAAGTCCACGGCGTCATCACGTTCTATCATCACTTCCGCACCACGCCGCCTGGGCGCCACACCCTTCAAATATGCCGTGCCGAATCCTGCCAGTCCATGGGGTCGGAGGCGCTTGAGCAACATGCCAAGCGGCGGCTCGGCATCGACTACCACGAGACCACCACTGACGGCAGTTATTCGCTCGAGCCGGTCTACTGCCTGGGCAACTGCGCCTGTTCGCCAGCGGTGATGATCGATCATGAACTCCACGGCCGCGTGACGCCGGAGCGCCTGGACGCCATTCTTGCCGAGACCGCGGAGGATGGCCGATGAGCGTTACGGTCTACGTGCCGCGCGACGCCGCGGCGCTGTCACTCGGCGCAGACAAGGTGGCGCGACAGATCGCCGCGGAATCCGCACGCCATGGCGCCGCAATCAATCTGGTGCGCAACGGCTCCCGTGGCATGTTCTGGCTGGAGCCCATGGTGGAGGTGCAAACTCCGGCCGGGCGCATCGCCTATGGGCCGGTGCGGCCTGAAGACGTCTCATCGCTCTTTGAACGCAATTTTCTTCAGGGCGGCGAACACCCGCTCAAGCTTGGCACCGCCGCGGAGATCCCGTACCTCAAAAAACAGGAACGGCTGACCTTTGCCCGCGTCGGCATCACCGACCCGCTGTCGCTCGAAGAGTATCTGGCGCATGACGGTTATCGAGGCTTAAAGCGCACCCTAAACATGGACGGCGCCGCCATCGTGCAGGAAGTGACCGATTCCGGCCTGCGCGGTCGCGGCGGCGCGGCATTCCCCACCGGCATCAAGTGGCGCACCGTGCTCAACACCGCCGCAGATCAGAAATACGTCGTTTGCAACGCCGACGAGGGTGATTCGGGCACCTTCTCCGATCGCATGATCATGGAAGGTGACCCCTTCGTGCTGATTGAAGGCATGACCATCGCCGGCATCGCGGTGGGGGCAACGCAGGGTTATATCTATGTGCGCTCCGAATACCCGCATGCCCTTGATGTGCTCAACGAGGCAATCAAGATCGCCTACGGCAAGGGTTATCTGGGTGACAACATCATCGGCAGCGGCAAACGCTTCGACCTCGAAGTGCGCCGCGCCGCCGGCGCCTATATCTGCGGCGAGGAAACGGCCATGCTCGAAAGCCTCGAAGGCAAACGCGGCATGGTGCGGTTCAAACCACCGCTGCCGGCAATCCAGGGGCTGTTCGGCAAGCCGACCATCATCAACAATGTGATTTCGCTGGCGTCGGTGCCGATCATCCTCGACAAGGGCGCGACTTATTACAAGGATTTCGGCATGGGGCGTTCGCGCGGCACCCTGCCCATTCAGCTTGCCGGGAACATCAAGTATGGCGGCCTGGTCGAAAAGGCATTCGGCGTCACACTGCGGGAATTGCTCTATGACTATGGCGGCGGTTCCGCCAGCGGCCGCCCGATTCGCGCCGTACAGGTGGGCGGGCCGTTGGGCGCGTATGTACCTGAATCGCAATTTGATACGCCCTTCGACTACGAAGCCTTCGCCAAGAATTGGGCGATGATCGGGCATGGCGGCATCGTGGCCTTTGATGACACCGTCAACATGGCCAGGATGGCCCGTTTTGCCATGGAGTTCTGCGCCATCGAGTCCTGCGGCAAGTGCACCCCCTGCCGCATCGGCTCCACCCGCGGGGTGGAGGTCATCGACCGCATCATGGCCCATATCGAACATGGTAAAAACGTGACGTTATTGCGTGATTTGTGCGACACTATGTTAAACGGGTCGCTTTGCGCTCTGGGCGGTATGACGCCCTATCCGGTGTTGAGCGCGCTGAACCATTTCCCGGAAGACTTTGGCGCCGCTGGGGCAAAAGTCGCCTGACTTAGCTTGCGTTTACGCGCAAGGAGGGTACGACGATGCAATCCATCAGCGATAAAGATCTAGGCACGCCTGCCGCCACCTCCTCGAAGATGGTGGCGGTGGAAATCGACGGTTTCAAAGTCACCGTTCCCGAGGGCACGTCTGTAATGCGGGCGGCAGCCAGCATTGGCCTCGGCATCCCCAAACTCTGCGCCACTGACATGCTGGACGCCTTTGGCTCCTGCCGCCTCTGCCTGGTGCAGATCGAGGGCATGAAGGGCTACCCTGCCTCATGCACCACGCCGGTTGCCGAGGGCATGAAAGTCACCACCCAGAACCAGAAACTCGGCGACATCCGCCGCGGCGTGATGGAGCTTTACATTTCGGATCATCCCTTGGACTGCCTGACCTGTCCCGCCAACGGGCACTGCGAATTGCAGGACATGGCCGGTGTCGTGGGCCTGCGCGACGTGCGCTATGGCTACGACGGAGCCAACCACGTCCATGCGCACAAGGGACACCAAAACATCGGCAGCCAGAGTGCCACGCAATGCGGTGAAGCCAATCCGCTGTTCGTGGCGAAAGACGAGAGCAACCCGTACTTCACTTTCGATCCCAGCAAGTGCATCGTCTGTTCGCGCTGCGTGCGCGCCTGCGACGAAGTACAGGGCACGCTGGCGCTCACCATCCAGGGCCGCGGCTTCCTGTCCAAGGTTTCGCCGAGCCAGGACGAATCATTCATGGATTCCGAATGCGTCTCGTGCGGCGCCTGTGTGCAGGCCTGCCCGACGGCGACGCTGTCCGAGAAGGGCCTGATCGAGAAAGGCCAGGCCGAGCACAGCGTCATCACCACCTGCGCCTATTGCGGCGTCGGATGCTCATTCAAGGCCGAGATGCAGGGCGAGGAAGTCGTGCGCATGGTCCCCAACAAGGACGGGCACGCCAACCATGGCCATTCCTGTGTGAAGGGCCGTTTCGCCTTCGGCTACGCCACCCATCCCGATCGCATCACCAAGCCCATGGTCCGCGCCAAGATCAGCGATCCGTGGCGGGAGGTTTCCTGGGATGAGGCCATCAACCACGCGGCCGCCGAGTTCAAGCGCATCCAATCCAAGTATGGTCGCTATTCAATAGGCGGCATTACTTCCTCCCGCTGCACCAACGAGGAGACTTATCTTGTGCAGAAGCTGGTGCGCGCCGCCTTCGAGAACAACAATGTCGACACCTGTGCGCGCGTGTGCCATTCACCTACAGGCTATGGTCTGAAGCAAACCCTGGGTGAATCCGCTGGTACGCAGACATTCGACTCGGTGATGAAGGCCGATGTCATCATGGTCATCGGCGCCAACCCCACCGACGGCCATCCGGTGTTCGCCTCGCGCATGAAACAGCGCCTGCGTCAGGGGGCGAAACTGATCATCGCCGATCCACGCACGATAGGCCTGGTGAAGGCGCCACATATCAACGCCGACTACCACCTGAAACTCAAACCTGGCACCAATGTCGCCCTCATCAACGCGCTGGCGCACGTGGTCGTTACCGAGGGACTGACCAACGAGTCATTCGTCGTCTCGCGTTGCGAGCCTGAAGCCTATAAAAAATGGAAGGCCTTCATCAGCAAGCCGTCCCACTCGCCGGAGGCGAGCGAGGAGATCACAGGGGTACCCGCACGGCTGGTGCGGGAAGCCGCGAGGCTGTACGCCACCGGCGGGAATGGCGCCATCTACTACGGTCTTGGCGTCACCGAACACAGCCAGGGCTCGACCATGGTGATTGGCATTGCCAATCTCGCCATGTGCACGGGCAACATCGGACGCGAGGGCGTCGGCGTCAATCCGCTGCGCGGGCAGAACAACGTGCAGGGATCCTGCGACATGGGCTCCTTCCCGCATGAATACCCCGGCTACCGGCACGTTTCCGATGCCGCCACTCGCTCATCCTTCGAGCAGGTGTGGGGTGTGAAACTGGAGCAGGAACCGGGTTTGCGCATTCCCAACATGTTCGAGGCGGCACTCGATGGCAGCTTCAGGGGACTTTACATCCAGGGCGAGGACATCGCCCAGTCCGATCCGGACATCCAGCACGTCCACGCCGCGCTCAGGGCCATGGAATGTGTCGTCGTTCAGGATCTGTTCCTGAATGAAACCGCGAAATTCGCGCATGTGTTCCTGCCCGGCTCGTCGTTCCTGGAGAAAAGCGGGACCTTCACCAACGCCGAGCGCCGCATTTCGCCCGTGCGCAAGGTGATGCAGCCACTCGGCGGCAAGGAGGATTGGGAAGCCACGGTGATGCTGTCGAATGCGCTCGGTTACCCGATGAATTACCGGCACGCCTCCGAGATCTTGGACGAAATTGCGCTACTGACACCAACCTTCAAGGGCGTTACTTGGGAAAAACTGGAAAAACTTGGCAGCATCCAGTGGCCATGCAACGACACCCACCCGGAAGGTACGCCGATCATGCACGTGGATGAGTTTGTGCGCGGCAAGGGGCGTTTCATGCTCACCGAATATGTGCCGACCCATGAGCGCAGCAACAGCCGGTACCCACTCATCCTCACCACCGGTCGCATTCTGTCGCAGTACAACGTCGGCGCGCAGACGCGCCGCACCGCCAACTCGATGTGGCACAATGAGGACCGGCTGGAGATCCACCCGCACGACGCCGAGGTTCGCGGCATCAAGGAGCATGATTGGGTTGGCATACAGAGCCGCGCCGGTGAGACGGTGTTGCGCGCGACCATCACCGAACGCGTGCAGCCGGGTGTGGTCTACACCACCTTCCACTTCCCTGAATCCGGCGCCAACGTGATCACCACCGACAATTCTGACTGGGCGACGAACTGTCCGGAGTACAAGGTCACCGCCGTACAAGTCACCAAGGTGAGCCAGCCATCCGAGTGGCAGCGACGTTACCGCGCCTTCTCCGAGCAGCAGGAACAGCTGCTGGAACAGCGCAATGCCGTCTCTGGCTGAATCACCACCCCGGGCTGAACAGCAGACGTCCCTGCCGTTCCAGCCGGTGGTAGCCCTGCAGGTCGAGCGTCATCGCGGCGGCCAGACCGCTCCCGCCACTGATCGGATCGCCGAGGAAGTCGCCGTCTGCCTGGCCTACAACGGGGTGGCGCACTCGGTCATGATGACCACCCCCGCTGACCTTGAGGAATTCGCGTTGGGATTCAGCCTGACCGAGGGGATCGTTGGCCGTGCCGACGAACTGCGCGATATCCAGGTCACGCCCCACCCCGAAGGCATCGTGGTATCCATGTCCATACCCCCGGAACGCGCCGAGCGGCTCAGCGGGCGCGAACGCAACATCGTCGGACGCACCGGCTGCGGACTGTGCGGGGTGCGCGAACTGGCGGATGCCGTACGGCTGCCCGCGAATGTCGGCACTGGCGTATGCGTGCCTGGTGTGGCGCTGGCCGATGCGTTGCGCGGGATCACGACCGGCCAGCGACTCAACGCGCAGACGGGCGCGCATCATGCCGCGGCATGGGCGGATGCTTCCGGGAAAATCGGACATGTATACGAGGACGTTGGCCGCCACAACGCCCTCGACAAGCTCGTCGGCAAATTATCCAACATGAAGGTCGACACCGGATCAGGATTTGCGGTCATCACCAGCCGCGCCAGCTATGAGATGGTCCTGAAAGCCGCTACCGCCGGGATTACGCTGCTGGCGGCGGTTTCGGCACCCACGGCGCTGGCGGTACGCCTGGCGCGCACGACCGGCCTGACGCTGGCCGGCTTTGTGCGGGGCGATGACTACGTCATTTACGCCCACCCACAACGCATACAATCATAACGTCATAAAGGTTTATACAGAGCATGCATATCGAACGCCTCATCCAGATGGCCAACGACATCGGCGATTACTTCGCGGCCGAACCGGATCGCAATGAAGCCATCACCGGCATCCACAACCACATACGCCGGTTTTGGGATCCGCGCATGCGGCGGCAGATCATCGAATACCTTCAGCAGGACGGCAGCGAACTCAATGAGATGGTGCGGGAGGCGGTCAGGAAACTGGAGCCGGTGCCCAACCGGACCAGTGCATGACGCCGGTGGCTGCGTTGCAGGCAAACCCACGGCGTTGCCAGCCGACCCTCGAAATCCCCAATCCCGACCCGCCGGTAACCAACCGCTGCCGACGGATTCCAACCGACATATTCACGTCGGGACATTAGAACCCAAGTCACTCCCACCAATCGCACGGATAATGTTGTAAAAATGTTTTCATATCGTTATATTTGAACGTATATAACGATAAAGTAAGTTGATGATAGCTGCCGCCCGCGGTCTTAATTACCAAAACAGCATCTCGAGAAGAAAATCATGCATAGCCGATGCGTCGCCCTTGCTTTGTTTTTTGTTTTGCCGCTCCTGTACGCGCCGCACGCCAAGGCCGCAGACGAGGCGCTGCTAAGGGTGCTGCTGCAAAACAAGCTCATCAGCCAGGCCCAGTACGATGCCATCATCAAGGCGCAGGATTCGACCGCCAGCAAACCGTTGCCTGCGCAGGATCAGGGCCTGCTGGACGTATTGCTGGCCAATAACGTCATCACCAAGGAGCAGTTCGCCGCGCTGCAGGTGAAAAACGCCGACGACAAGACCAAGAAAATCCAGGCCGGCGAAGCTAAGGTCACGCTCAAGGACGGGCTCAAATTCAAATCGGCAGACAGCGATTTCTCGGCACAGGTGGGAACCTATTTCCAGTTTGACTCCGCCTTGTATGGCAATCAGGGCAAGACGGATTTTTCGGATGGCACGGAATTACGACGCGGGCGATTATCGCTATCCGGAACGGTGATGAGGGATTGGGATTACAAATTCGAAGCGGACTTCGCCGGCACCACCCAGGGCGGTACGACCAATACAGTTACGGTCACCGACGCCTTTGTCCGTTACAACGGATTCGCCCCGGTGAGTTTGACCGCCGGCAATTTCAAGGTGCCTTATGGGCTGGAAGAAGTCAGCAGTGCCAAATATCTCACCTTCATGGAGCGCGGCCTGCCCTTCGCCTTTACCAACCTCCGCTTGCTCGGTGGCATGGTCGGCGCCAATGGCGACAACTGGACGGCGGCGGCGGGTGCGTTCGGTGACGGCATTACCGCCCAGAACGGCGATGATGAAGGCATGACCGGCGCAGCACGTGTCACCTTCGCCCCCATACTCAAACCAGGACAGGTACTGCATCTGGGCATCTCCGGCCAGGTGCGCGGGCCGGCGGATAATTCAACTTCCCCGTTCAAGGAGACCCTACAATTCCGATCCAAGCCGGAATCCGACATCATCAGCGACGCCCTGACCGCGAGCACGGCATTGAGCAAAAAAGTGAACGGTCGGATGGTGTTCTTCGGCCGGAGCAGCGGGAGACTGGTGGATACCGGCAGCATCGGTGGCAGCGTGAACTACGCGGACATGGGTAATTTCGAGGCGGCGGGAGTTTATGGCCCGTTTTCCCTGCAGGGCGAATACATGCTGGTCAATGTCGATCGCGACGTGGGCGGTGATCTCTCGTTCGGCGGCTATTATCTGTACGGCAGTTTGTTCCTGACGGATGATTCCCGCAACTATCTGGGTGGCAAGGGTACCTTCGATGTGATTCAGCCCAAACGGCCCTTTCAGTTACGCGGCGACGGCTGGGGGGCATGGGAGGTGGCGCTGCGCGTCAGCGGCATTGACCTGAATGACAAGGAGATCCAGGGTGGTGATGAAGAAGACCTGACGGCCGCCCTGAACTGGTACCCCAACAGCTTCGTGCGGCTCTCGGCCAATTACGTCAAGGTACTGGGCCTGAACGGCGGCGCGCACGATGGCGAGGACATCGACGCCTTCCAGACGCGCGTCCAAGTCGTTTACTAAGCCTCCATCCTTGCTATCGGCGGCATGAGGATATAATGGGCAAGGCCTTGTCGTCCGACTTGCCATGACTGAAAAAAACCACTCTGCCGCATTCCCGGCTGCGCGCATGCGGCGCATGCGCGCCCATGACTTTTCTCGGCGCTTGATGCGCGAAACGCGCCTCGCCACGGATGATCTGATTTATCCGATGTTTGTCCGCGAGGGTAAAAAACGCCGCGAAGCGGTCGCTTCCATGCCCGGTATCGAGCGCCTGAGCGTCGACCTGCTGGTGCGGGAAGCGGAGACGATTTTCAAACTCGGCATACCCGCTGTCGTTCTGTTTCCGGTCACGCCCGCGGAGAAGAAGACCGCCGATGCGCGCGAGGCGTTTAATGCTGACGGATTAACGCAACGCGCGGTACGCATGATCAAAAAGGTCGTGCCTGAACTCGGTGTCATCACCGATGTCGCCCTCGATCCCTACACCGCCCATGGGCAGGATGGCCTGGTCGACAAGCAAGGATATGTCGTCAACGATGCGACGCTGGAGGTGCTGGTCAAACAGGCGCTGTCACACGCGGAAGCCGGGGCGGATGTAGTCGCCCCCTCCGACATGATGGATGGGCGCATCGGCCGCATCCGTCAGGCGCTGGAGGCGCATGGTCATGTCAACACAATGATTTTGGCCTATTCCGCCAAGTACGCCTCGAGTTTCTACGGCCCATTCAGAGACGCGGTCGGTTCTGCCGCCAGTCTCAAGGGCGGTGACAAGTACAGTTACCAGATGGACCCCGCCAACAGCGACGAGGCGCTGCGCGAGGTCGCGCTGGACATCGCCGAGGGCGCGGACATGGTAATGATCAAACCCGGCCTGCCCTGTCTCGACGTCGTCCGGCGCGTGAAAGAAAAATTCGGCATGCCGACGTTTGTCTATCAGGTCAGCGGTGAGTACGCCATGCTCAAGGCCGCCGCACAGAACGGCTGGCTGGACGAACGTCAAACCATAATGGAGTCTTTGCTATCCATGAAACGCGCCGGCGCCGACGCCATCCTCACCTACTTCGCCCCACAAGCCGCTCAGTGGTTGCGTGTTTGAACTGAAGCGGCCAGTTTAGGCATCCATGTTCAGTTCTTGGATTTTTCGCGTCAGGGTATTGCGTCCCCAGCCAAGCAGTCTCGCGGCCTCCTGGCGCTTGCCGGCGGTCCGCCGCAACGCGGCTTCGATCAATATGCGCTCGAACGCCGGTACGGCCTTGCTCAGCACGTCACCCCCGCCCTCCGTCAGCAGCCGATCCGCCCAGTCACGCAACGCTTTCTCCCAATCTTCACCGGAATCGCCCGTACTTTTAATCATGGTGAGTTCCGGCGGCAGGTCTTCGCTGTGCACGTCCCGGGTGGGCGCCATAACCGTGATCCAGCGACAGACATTCTCCAACTGGCGTACGTTGCCGGGCCAGTCGTTCTGCTGCATGACCTTGAGCGCATCCGGCAGCAATATCTTGCCTTCCACGCCCAGTTCGCGGGCGGCCACCGACAGGAAATGACGCGCCAATGGCTCGATGTCTTCGTGCCGCTCCCTTAGCGGCGGGATATGCAGGCGGATCACATTCAGACGATGGAAGAGATCGTCCCGGAACAGCCCGGCTTTGACCCGGGCGGCCAGGTCCTGATGCGTTGCGGCGATGACACGCACATCGACGCGGATCGGTGCCGTGCCGCCGACCCGGTAAAACTCACCATCGGCCAGCACCCGCAACAGACGCGTCTGCAGTTCCGCCGGCATATCCCCAATCTCGTCTAGAAACAGGGTGCCGCCGTTGGCCTGCTCGAAGCGACCGATGCGTTGTTGTGTAGCGCCGGTGAAGGCGCCCTTCTCATGACCGAAAAGTTCCGACTCCAGCAATTCACGCGGGATGGCCGCGGTATTCAACGCAATGAGCGGCTGGTTCGCGCGCGGGCTGTGCCGGTGCAGGGCGCGCGCCACCAACTCCTTCCCAGTGCCTGATTCACCGGTGATGAGCACGGTCATTTGTGAACGCGACAGACGACCAATGGCTCGAAATACTTCCTGCATCGCCGGCGCCACGCCAATCATGTCCGAAGTGAAGGCCGTGGCCTCCGTCCCGGT
The DNA here is from genome assembly GCA_035501935.1 of Gammaproteobacteria bacterium. Taxonomy (NCBI): domain Bacteria; kingdom Pseudomonadati; phylum Pseudomonadota; class Gammaproteobacteria; species Gammaproteobacteria bacterium. Next base: position 38,497 of record DATJVC010000030.1, read on the forward strand.
GCCGGGTGCGGGCGTCTGCCGCCGCAGGGCACGGCGGACGATGCCAACGGCCTCGTCGACGTCGAAGGGTTTGGGCAGGTACTCGAACGCTCCGCCCTTAAATACCTCCACAGCGCGATCCAGATCGGCGTATGCCGTCATGATGATGACCGGCACTTCCGGCGAACGGCGGCGCACGTGCTCCAGCAGACCCATGCCGTCCGTCCCCGGCATGCGGATGTCGGCGAGGATGACGGCGGGTTTTTCCTTTTCCAGCCTGCGGATGGCGAGATCGGCGTTATCCAAGCAGCGTACCGGGATGCCCGCTTGCGTCAGCGCCTTCTCCAGCACCCAGCGGATGGCGCGGTCATCGTCAACCACCCACACTGGCGCGGATTCATTCATCGTCGTTGAGAGGCAGCAACACGCTGAACACGGTGTGGCCGGGACTGCTCTGGCACTCGATGGTGCCGCCATTCTTGTGGATCAGGCTGCGCGTAATCGCGAGTCCCAGACCGGTGCCATCCGCGCGCCCCGAGATCATGGGGTAGAAAATCTGGTCGGCGATCTCGGGAGGGACGCCGGGGCCGGTATCGATGACCTCCACGCGCAATGCCAGACGATGACGCAGACCGTTCAGAGTGACCTGGCGCTCGGCGCGCGTACGCAGCGTAATTTCTCCACCGCCCGCCACTGCCTGGCTGGCATTGTGCACCACGTTCAGAAACGCCTGCACCAAATGGTCGCGGTCGGCGTGCAAGGGCGGCAAACTGGGATCATAATCGCGATGAATCTGCAGCGTCGGGCGTTCGGCCTCCACCAGCTGCCGCACATGTTCCAGTACTTCGTGAACGTTCAGGGCCACCGGGTGCGGCTTGCTTTCCGGCAGCATCATGTTATCCAGCAGCGTGCGCAGCCGATCGGCTTCGCCCATGATGAGGCGGGTGTATTCGCGATGCGCTTCACTGCCCAATTCACGTTCCAGCAGCTGCGCCGCACCCCGGATGCCGCCGAGAGGATTTTTAACCTCGTGCGCCATGCCGCGCATCAGGGCCGCGGTGACATGATCCTGCGCCAGGAGGTTCTCCTCGCGTGCCATCCGGCGACGCCAGCTGGCATCGGTGAGTTCCAGCAGTACATGCGTTACCCGGGCGCCCTCGAAGACCGGCGTCAGGCTGCAATCCACGTTGCGCACGGGCGCGTTCCCTGAAAGCGCGAGCGTGATTTCGCGTTCAACCAGCGGTTCACCCGTCTTCAACACCTTGTCCAAAGCCGCCTGCAATACCGGCGCGCCGGCGAGCAGTTGTCCAGCAGACTGACCCGCAGACTTGCGCATATTGATGGCGAACAAGGCCTCCACCGCCGCGCTTTGCCAGTACAAACGGGCCGCTCCATCAAACACCATGACGGCAGTGGACAGATGATCCAAAAGGGCCAGCAAACGCCTGGCGTCTGGCATGGCTTGTAATCTTATCGCACTATTCTGGTGCATATGAAATTGGGGCACTGTGCAACCGGATGCACGCCTAGTTTGAAACATTGAGAAAAGCCGCCCCATACATGGCGGTATCACCAGTTTCTATGAAAGAACAGCAATAATCAGACCAGATGAACCACTGAAAATAAGCCGGCTTTTATCGGGATTATTTTTTCTTGGGGGGCTTATTCAACAAGGAAAAACGCTGAAGGGTGAAAGTCGTGCTGGCACTGCCGAGCGTTTTACCGCCCGGGTCCCGCACCGTGGCCTCCACCGTATGCGTACCGCGATCCACATTGGTCAGGCTCATTTCCGTCGCGCCGCCCGGATCCCCCTGCGGCTGACCATCCATTGAAAATTGAATGGTGTCCCCGGCATTGAGGGGGGGATTCAGTTGCACGCTGATGTCAACGTTGCCCTCATTCTCGCGTATGGCCTCATCTCCCTTCGGGGAGATGAACGTGACTTCGTAATGCCTCGCTTCAGACGGTTGGGGCGAGGCGCCCGCCTTTTCCGGCTTGTCGGCCGGGATGGTGTCCACATCCTTGACCTTGATTTTCTCCGCACCCGCAGTGGGCTTATCGGAAAAATGTACGACCCCGTCCTTGTCCACCCATTTGTAAAGTTCTGTGTCGGCAACGGCGGTGGCCGCCCACAGCATGAGCAGAGAACCACCCACCACTCGCATAATTGTCATAGTCTGGAGCATAACCAAGGCCTGACAGGTAGACAAGAACCGGAGGGGTGGGTTTCGAGCTTGAAAAGAAAAGCCCCCGATCGGGGGCTTTTCTGTACCGTTGCTGAACGCTGGCGTGAGTTATGAACTGTAATACATGTCGAACTCGACTGGATGGGTGGTCATGCGGAAACGCGTCAATTCCTCGTGTTTCAGCCCCATGTACGATTCCAGGAAATCCTCCGAGAACACGCCGCCCTTGGTGAGGAAGTCGTGATCCTTCTCCAGGCAATCCAGCGCCATCTCCAGCGATGAGCAGACATTGGGTACCCGCTTGGCCTCCTTTGGCGGCAGGTCGTAGAGGTTCTTGTCGATCGGCTCGCCGGGATGGATCTTGTTCTGCACGCCATCCAGACCCGCCATCAGCATGGCCGCAAACGCCAGGTATGGATTGGCGGTTGGATCCGGGAAGCGCACCTCGACGCGGCGCGCCTTGGGATTGCTGACGAAAGGAATGCGGCAGGCCGCCGAGCGGTTGCGCCCGGAATAGGCCAGGTTGATCGGCGCCTCGAAACCCGGCACCAGTCGTTTGTAGCTGTTGGTGCCCGGGTTGGTGATGGCATTCAGCGCCTTGGCGTGTTTGATGATGCCGCCGATGTAGTACAGCGCAAACTCCGAGAGCCCGGAATAGCCGTCACCGGCGAACAGGTTTTTCCCACCCTTCCATACCGACTGGTGAACATGCATGCCGGAGCCGTTGTCGCCGACGATGGGTTTGGGCATGAAGGTGGCGGTCTTGCCGTAGGAATTCGCCACATTCCACACGGTATATTTCAGGATTTGCATCCAATCGGCCCGCTGAATGAGCGGCGCGAAGCGCGTGCCGATCTCATTCTGGCCGGCGGCAGCGACTTCATGATGATGCACCTCGACATCCACCCCCTGCTGCTCCAGCGCGAGGGAGATGGCGTTGCGAATGTCCTGCAGCGTGTCGGCGGGCGGCACCGGGAAGTAGCCGCCCTTGACCGGCGCGCGGTGCGCCATGTTGCCATCCTCATATTCGATGCCGGATGACCAGGGGGCCTCCTCGGATTTGATCTTGACCGAACTGCCGGACATGTCGATGTTCCAAGTCACACTGTCGAAAATGAAAAACTCGGGCTCCGGGCCGAAATAAGCGGTGTCGCCCAAGCCACTCGACTTAAGGAAGGCGTCGGCGCGCTTGGCGATGGTGCGTGGATCACGGTCGTACCCCTTGCCGTCGGAAGGTTCGACGACGTCGCAGGTGATGTTGAGCATCGGTTCATCAGTGAAGGGATCCATGCGCGCCGTGCTCGGATCCGGCATCAGCAGCATGTCCGACGCCTGGATGCCCTTCCAGCCGGCGATGGATGAACCGTCGAAGGCGTGGCCATCTTCAAATTTTTCCTTGGTGAAATACTTGACCGGCACGGTGACATGCTGTTCCTTGCCGCGGGTGTCGGTGAATCGGAGGTCAACGAATTTAACCTCCTTGTCCTTGATCATTTTTAGGACATTATCTGGTGTGGACATATACTCCTCCGCCTTCGTTAATCAGGTCATTGTTGAGATAAAAGCCCATAGCAAGGGAGCAAAACAGCATTTCCTGTGCCAGAAACAGGCGCAGAACACGACTGGATTCTCCGGGTACGCGGGCTGATTTTCGCACTACTATTGTGCAATAAAGTTGTTATTTGCACTATTATAGTGCTTAGAAGTTTATCGTGTCAGAATTGACTCGCCTATCATCAAATCGTCGAGGGACTCCCGACGGCGGATTAAATGGGCGGTTTCCCCTTCCACCATGACCTCAGCCGCACGTGGACGGGCATTATAGGTGGAACTCATGGAGAATCCATAGGCACCCGCTGATCGCACCGCCAGGAGGTCACCGCTCTCCAGTTTGAGCGATCGTCCCCTGCCCAGGAAATCGCCGGACTCACACACCGGCCCGACTACGTCATAAGACCGCACCACCCCCTGCTCCCGCGGCGACACCGGCACGATATCATGCCAGGCATCGTACAGCGCCGGACGGGTGAGATCGTTCATGGCGGCGTCGACGATGACAAAATTTTTGGAGCCAGCAGGCTTGAGATATTCCACGCGCGTGACGAGCACTCCGGCATTGCCGACGATGGCGCGCCCCGGCTCGAGCAGGATCTCATGGGGAAACCGGTCGGTGTGACGGCGGATGGCGGCGGCGTAATCCGCCACGCTGGGTGGCGTTTCATCGCGGTAACGAATGCCCAGTCCGCCGCCAATATCGATGTGCCGCAGCTCGATTCCCCGATGCGCCAGTTCTCCGAGAAGCTTGAACAGACGTTCCAGCGCATCGGCGAAGGGCCGGCTGTCGGTCAATTGCGATCCGATATGGCAGCCGATGCCGATGACCTCAATATGCGGCATCGCCGCAGCCCGCGCGTATATCCGCGCGGCCCCTGTCATGGCAATGCCGAACTTGTTTTCCTGCAGGCCGGTGGAAATATAGGGATGCGTACGGGCATCGACGTCCGGATTGATGCGCAGCGACACCGGCGCCTTTTTATCCAGTCTCCCGGCGATCTCGTTCAACCGTTCCAGTTCCGCTTCGGATTCGACGTTGAAACAGCGTATGCCCACTGTGAGCGCGCGTTCCATCTCCTCCCCGCGCTTGCCCACACCCGCGAACACGATGCACTCCGGCCTCCCGCCCGCGCGCAATACCCGCTCCAGTTCACCGACCGACACGATGTCAAATCCGGAGCCGAGGCGCGCCAATACGTTCAGCACCGCCAGATTGGCATTGGCCTTGACCGCGTAGCAAATCAAATGCGGGTGGCCGCTGAAAGCGGCGTCGAATTCGCGCCAGCGCGCCTCAATCGCGGCGCGCGAATACACATACACCGGCGTGCCGTGCTGACGCGCAATCCCGGCCAACGGCACGCCTTCGGCATACAGTTGCCGATCCCGGTAGGTGAACGGATCAGTCATCGAATAAACGAGGGAATGAACGCCGGGGCGGTTTTGTGATCCGGCAGATAGAGATCACCCTTCTGCCCGCAGCCGCATAACATCAGACTGATGCCTATAACTGCTACGAATGTGCGTGATAGACGGCTGATCATGGCTCGTGACCCCGAACGGTAACGGTGATCATGATAAAGTGATTGCCCGCGAATTCCCACCCCGCGCCATTTGCATGACCGCCAAACCCGGAAATTATCGTGCTGGTGAAGCGCCTGTCGTAATCGAACCCCCGGGCAGGCACGACGCCAGCGTCATCTGGCTGCACGGCCTGGGCGCAGACGGGCACGATTTCGAGGGCATCGTGCCGGAACTGGGCCTGCCCCGGCATCACGGCATCCGCTTCACCTTCCCGCACGCACCAAAGCGCCCGATCACCATCAACGGCGGCATGGTCATGCGCGGCTGGTACGACATCGCCGCGCCTGATCTGACCCTGCGCGAGGATGAAGCGGGATTACGCGATGCCGCCGCCATCGTCGAGGAATTCATCGCAACTGAGCGCGCGGCGGGCGTTGCCGCCGACCGCATAGTGTTGGCCGGATTCTCACAAGGCGGCGCGGTCGCCCTGTTCACCGGCCTGCGCCACTTCGAACGGCTGGCCGGGATAATGGCGCTTTCGACGTATTTGCCCCTACCTGGCAGTCTATCCGCCGAAGCGCACGACGCCAACCGCCAAACCCCCATCTTCATGGGGCACGGACTTTACGACCCGCTCATCCCTGTTTTTCATGGCCGGCATTCGGCCGAATTACTGCGCGCGGGGGGGCATGACGTCACGTGGCGCACCTATGCCATGCCGCACAGTGTCTGTGCCGAGGAGGTGCGTGAGCTCGCCCTCTGGCTCAAGGCGGAATTGCGATAGCGAGTTATCGTTTAGCTGGAGCTCGCCACCTGCGTGGGGATCGCATTGCCGATGCGGGTCACGCGATTGCAGGCATCCACGTAAACCAGCCGCGGCTTGAAGCGGGCGGCCTGCTGTTCATCAAGCGCGGCATAGGCGCAGACGATGATTTCGTCCCGGGGCCTGGCCTTGTGCGCGGCGGCGCCGTTGATGGAAATAATCCCCGATCCGGGTTCCGCGGGCATGGCATAGGTGGTGAAACGTTCGCCGTTGGCGAGATTGTAGACCTGGATCTGTTCGTACTCGCGGATGCCGGCCGCCTCCATGAGCCGCAGGTCGATGGCGCAGGAACCTTCGTAGTCAAGTTCGGCGTGGGTCACACGCACACGGTGTAATTTGCATTTGAGCAGGGTGATCTGCATATCGATTTCCCAATCTGACGGAATCAAAAATAGCTTAGCATCTAGCGGCGGGTGGAGGAACGACGATGATCCCCCCTGCGGCCTGGCGGGCGCCGGCCACCGCCGCCGGACCGTCCATGCGTGTGGTCATGACGGCGCGGTCGCGGTTTGCGGGGCGGGAGTTCGGCCAGTATTCCCGTGCCGATCTGGCCGGTCGGGATTTTGTGGCCGACGTATTCCTCAATGTCCATCAGCGAATAGACGTACTCCTCGCAGGCGAAGGTGATGGCGTCGCCGCTGGCGCCGGCGCGGGCGGTACGGCCGATGCGATGCACGTAATCCTCGCCGTTCTGCGGCAGGTCGTAGTTGATGACGTGGCTGACGCCGGGGATGTGGAGGCCGCGCGCGGCCACGTCGGTCGCGACCAGAATGGGCAATTCCCCGCGCGTGAAGCGCGCCAGCAGCGACTGCCGCTTCTTCTGCGGCACGTCGCCGGATAACACGCGCGCCTCGATGTCCTGCTCACGCAATACGTCGGAAACCTCCTCCGCCACGCGTTTGGTGTTGACGAAGATGAGCGTACGCGCCGGATTGATCTGTCGCAGCAGGCCGACCAGCAACGACAGTTTCTGTTCGCTCTCGATGTGATACAGCACCTGCTTGACGCTGTCGACCGTCACCTGATCGGGATTGATTTCCACCACGCGCGGGTTGTTCATGTGTTCATAAGCCAGCTCATGCACCCGCAGGCTGAGCGTGGCCGAAAACAGCATGGATAGGCGCTGCTCCGGATCGGGCATGCGGCGCAACAAGAAGCGGATGTCCTTGATGAAGCCCAGATCGAACATGCGATCAGCCTCGTCCAGCACCATCACCTCGATGGCCCGGAGGTCGAAGACGTGCTGCTTGAAGTAATCGATGACGCGCCCCGGCGTGCCGATGAGGACATCCACGCCCGCGCGCAACTCGGCGCGTTGCGCGTCGTAATCCACGCCGCCATAGATCAGGCTGAATTTGAAGGGCGTGAACTGACCCAATTGCAACGCATCCTTGTGGATTTGAATCGCCAGTTCGCGCGTGGGCGCCAGCACGATGGCGCGCGGCTGGTTGGGCTTGCGGCCGTGCGGTTCCGGCCGTTTCAACAGGCGATCCATCAACGCCAGCAGGAAGGCTGCGGTCTTGCCGGTGCCGGTCTGCGCCTGTCCGGCGACATCCTGGCCGGCCAGCGCGATCGGAAGGGCCGCGGACTGGATCGGCGTGCAGCGGCTGAAACCGGCGGCGGCGATGCCCTGTAACAAAGCGGGATGCAAATCAAGCTCTTGAAAGGTTTTTTCCATGTCCATTTTCAAAATATGAGCCAACTAGCATAACGCAATTCCCGACGCCAACGGGGGTCGCGCTTGCAAGTAAGGCTCGCTTGCATCGAAAATGTCCCTTGCGCAATTCATACAAGAAAGGTTCACCCATTCCATGAGCAGTCCCAACGTCGTCCATGCCACTGATGCCAGTTTCGAAGCCGATGTCCTGAACGCCACCCTGCCGGTGCTGGTGGATTACTGGGCGGAATGGTGCGGCCCCTGCCGCATGATCGCACCCATCCTCGATGAGATTGCCAACAGCTATGCCGGCAAGCTTAAGGTGGCCAAAGTGAACGTGGATGAAAACCGCGACACCGCCACCAAATACGGCATCCGCGGCATTCCCACCTTGATGATTTTCAAGGACGGCAACATCGCCGCCACCAAGGTGGGCGCGCTGTCCAAGTCGCAACTGGCGGCCTTTGTCGACAGCAATATTTGAATCCATGCCCCGTCATGGCGGCGGGGCTGGACGGGAGCCCAAGGGCGTGCTAGTTTAAGCAACAAGCTGTAATTGCAGTCCGCCGGTTCCGGCCCAAACTTCCATCAACTTCTTCCCCGCGCGGATCGTCCCGCCGGCTTCAATTCATTCAAATCGCGCTATTCGACATGAACCTGACAGAACTCAAACGCAAGCCCGCCTCCGAACTCATCAACCTTGCCGAGACCATGGGCATCGAGGGCGCCGCCCGCTCCCGCAAACAGGACGTCATCTTCGGCATCTTGAAGGGCCACGCCAAAAAGGGCGAAGAAATCTGGGGCGACGGTGTGTTGGAGATTTTGCAGGACGGTTTTGGCTTCCTGCGCACGGCGGACGGCTCGTATCTGGCCGGTCCGGACGACATCTACGTCAGCCCATCGCAGATCCGCCGTTTCAACCTGCGCACCGGCGACACCATCTCCGGCACCATCCGACCGCCGAAGGAAGGCGAACGCTATTTCGCCCTGCTCAAGGTCAACGAGATCAACTTCGAGCCGCCGGAGAACGCCAAGAACAAGGTCCTGTTCGAGAACCTGACGCCGCTGTTCGCCAACAAGCGGCTGAAGCTCGAGCGCGGCAACGGCAGCACGGAGGACCTGACACCGCGCGTCATCGATCTGGTGGCGCCCATCGGCAAGGGCCAGCGCGGTCTCATCGTGTCGCCGCCGAAGGCCGGCAAGACCATGCTGCTGCAGGCCATCGCCCAGTCCATCGTGACCAACCACCCGGAGTGCTATCTCATCGTGCTGCTCATCGACGAGCGCCCGGAGGAGGTCACCGAGATGGAGCGTTCGGTGAAGGGCGAGGTGGTATCCAGCACCTTCGACGAGCCCGCCACCCGCCACGTGCAGGTCGCCGAGATGGTGATCGAAAAGGCCAAGCGGCTGGTCGAGCACAAACGCGACGTCGTCATCCTGCTCGACTCCATCACGCGCCTGGCGCGCGCCTACAACACCGTGATCCCCTCCTCCGGCAAGGTGCTGACCGGCGGCGTCGACGCCAACGCCCTGCAGAAGCCCAAGCGCTTCTTCGGCGCCGCGCGCAACATCGAGGAGGGTGGTTCGCTCACCATCATCGCCACCGCGCTGATCGACACCGGCTCGCGCATGGACGAGGTGATCTACGAGGAATTCAAGGGCACCGGCAACATGGAACTGCACCTGGAGCGCAAGATCTCCGAACGCCGCATCTTCCCCTCCATCAACATCAACCGTTCCGGCACCCGCCGCGAGGAACTGCTGGTCCCGCCGGATGAATTGCAGAAGACCTGGATCCTGCGCAAGCTGCTGTCGCCGATGGAGGAAGTGGCGGCCATCGAATTCCTGCTGGAGCGCCTCAAGGTCACCAAGAATAACGCCGAGTTTTTCGATTCGATGAAGCGCACGTCTTAGGAAGACCCGAAAAAGTCCTTCCCGAATTTTCAGCGCCTGGAGGATATTGCGGTGAGAATGCCCTGCATGATCGCCGTCGGCGTGGGGGGACACCCGGGCACGGCGACATCCACAGGAATGACGTTCGCCACGCGGCCGCAGCTGGCGTAGCTCTCGCCAAAAACACCCCCGGTGCACCCGCAATCCCCGATCGCCACCACGAGCTTTGGCTCCGGCGTCGCGTCGTAGGTGCGCTTCAACGCCTCCTCCATGTGCCGTGACACCGGGCCGGTCACCAGGAGCAAGTCGGCATGACGCGGGCTGGCGACAAACTTGATGCCGAGCCGTTCCAAGTTGTAGTAGGGGCTGTTGCAGGCATGGATCTCGAGCTCGCAACCATTGCACGAGCCCGCGTCCACGTGACGAATGGCAAGCGAGCGGCCGAAATGTTTGGCAATGACCGCAGGAAGTCGTTGCTCGATCTGGCGCAGCGCCGCATCGGCCGGCGGCGCCGGCTCGCTGACGATGCCGATCTTCGCAATTTGCTTCAGCAGTTCGTACATGCGCTAGAGATCCTGTCCGCTGTAGCTCAAATTGAATGATTTGTTGATCAAGGGGAAATCAGGGACGATGTTGCCGAGCACCGCGCGCTCCAGCAACGGCCAGTTCTGCCACGACGGGTCGTGTGGATGCAGCCGATGGATGCGATTGCCCTCCGCCGTGTCGAGCGCGATCAAGACTTCGCCGCGCCAGCCCTCGACCCAGCCGACGCCGCGCCGTCCGCCCGGACAGTCGGCGATCGGAACGCATATCTCACCCTCCGGCAGCTGGCTCGCCAGCGCCTGCACCAACCGTATCGACTCGAACACTTCATCGAAGCGAACCGAAGCGCGGGCGGCGACATCGCCGCGCGTATGCGAGGCCATGCGCACATCAACCTGCCGCCACGGTGGAATGGGAAGATCGACCCGCAGATCGTGCCTGATGCCGCTCGCGCGGCCGGCGAGGCCCGTCATGTCCATCTTCTCGGCCAGCGCGGGCGGCACCTGCCCGGTCATGATGAAGCGATCCTGCATGCCGGCATGCTCGTCATAAATCGAGCGCAGTATTCCGACTTCGCTCCTGAGTCGATCGATAAAACTAATCAGCCGGCCGGCCTCTTCCCGCGCAAGATCACGCGCGACGCCACCCGGCACGATCAGGTCCATCAGATAGCGGTGACCGAAGAGTGCGGCGTTCAGCCGCAGCAGATCCTCCTTCAGCCGCCAGAACTGGAAAAATCCGAACGTCAGGGCGACATCGTTGCCGAGATAGCCCAGATCGCCCAGATGATTGGCGATGCGCTCGAGTTCGAGCAGGATCCCGCGCAGCACCAGTGAGCGCAGCGGTGGTTCGACGCCGGCTGCGCCCTCAACCGCCATGGCGTAGGCCCAGGCATAAGCGACCGTTGAGTCACCGCTCACGCGGCCCGCCAGCCGCGCACCCTCCTCCAGGGTCTTTGTCTCAAACAGTTTTTCGATCGCCTTGTGCTTGTAACCCAGGCGCTCCTCAAGCCGCAGGATGGTCTCTCCGACGATCGAGAAACGGAAGTGTCCCGGCTCAATGGTGCCGGCATGCACCGGGCCCACCGGGATTTCATGCACGCCCTCCCCCCCCACCCTGACGAACGGATACAGATCCTCGGATTTTGGAAAGCCGCCGGCGATGTCGAACTCCTTGCGCAGCGGGAACACCCCGCCCGGCCAGGCGCGATGCCGCAGCCATTTGCGATGGTCCGGGCCGTCGTGGGCGTGGATGCCGAGCAGGTCGTAGGCGGCCCGTTGCATGCGATTTGCGCATGGATAGATGTCGGCGATGCTTGGATATCGCGGGTGCTCGCGCGGCAGCGCCGCCGTAAGCCACAACAAACCCGACGGCAGCGCAAGCGCCAGATGCAGCGCATAACCCGCGCCGCGCTGCGTTTCGTCGCTGCCCCACAGCGCAACCAGCCGGGCCTTGTGCGCGCGGGCCTGTTCACACACGGCGCGCAATTCGGTCACCGTGACCGGGGCGCGAAACGCCGGCATCGCCCCCGGAAGCGGCTGGATGTCAATCGGCAGTTCAGCGAGTCGCACGATTCCTCCGTTCAGCCGATGAGCGCCGCCGCCTGCCGGTACCAGCCGACGAGATAGGGCGGGATATACAGCCCGAGTATCAGTACGATCGCCAGGTGCACAAACACCGGAATGAGCGCCGGAGGGTGCGGCAGCCGGCGCGCGCTGGTTTCACCAAATACCATCGGTTGCACCTTGCCCAGAATCGCCGCGAACGCGACACCGAGCGCCATCAGCAAAAACGGGGTCGCCCACGGGTGTTCGTGCATCGCGGTCGTGAGTATCATGAATTCGCTGGTGAACACGCCGAAGGGCGGCATGCCGAGGATGGCGAGGCTGCCAAGCGCCAGGCCCCAGCCCACGGTGGGGCTCTGTTCGATGAGCCCCCGGATGTCCGCCATGTTCTGCGTGCCGGTCTTCTGCGCGGCATGGCCGACGGTGAAGAAGATCGCGCTCTTGGTGAGTGAATGCACCGTCATGTGCAGCAGCCCGGCAAAGGCGGCCACCGCGCCACCCATGCCGAAGGCAAAGGTCATCATGCCCATATGCTCGACCGAGGAGTAGGCGAACATGCGCTTGATATCCTTCTGCCGCGACAGAAAAAATGCCGCGACCACGACCGATAAAAGTCCGAAGCCCATCATCAAGCCGCCGGAGAAATGATGCCCGAGCGCGCCGTCGACCAGCATCTTGCTGCGCACCACCGCGTATAACGCCACGTTGAGCAGCAGGCCGGAGAGCACTGCCGAGATCGGGGTGGGACCTTCCGCGTGGGCGTCCGGCAGCCAGTTGTGCAACGGCACCAGACCCACCTTGGTGCCGAAGCCGATCAGCAGGAATACAAAAGCGAGCGACAACACCGTCGGCTCGAGCTGCAGGCGGACCTCGTACAGGTGCGTCCACAGCAGTGACGTGCCGCCGGGGCCCAGGACCTTTTCTGCGGCGAAATAAAGCAGGATGACCCCGAAGAACGCCTGCGCGATGCCGACCGAGCACAGGATGAAATATTTCCACGCCGCCTCCAGGCTCGCCGGCGTGCGGTACAGCGACACCAGCAGCACGGTGGAGAGCGTCGCGCCCTCCATCGCCACCCATAGCACGCCGACGTTGTTGGAGAGCAGGCACAACAGCATGGTGAAGGTGAACAGCTGGTACATGCTGTGGTAGAGCCGCAGACGGGCCGGGTTCACCCGCCCGTGATGCGCCTCGATGCGCATGTAGGGGCGGCTGAACAGGGTGGTCGTGAATCCGACAAAGGCGATCAGCGCGACCAGGAAGACGTTGAATGAATCGACGAAAAACTGCTCCTGCATCACCGTCATCGGGCCGCGGGCGATGACCCTGGCCGTGAGCTGTGCCGCGGCGGCAAAAGTGAGGAAACTCATCAGTGCGTTCAACTCCGGCGCCCAGCGCCTGTGGCCCGCGAGAGCAAGCAGCAGACAACCGAACAGCGGGATGCCGAGGACGATCATGATTTCCATCTCAATCTTCCTTGAGTTTTTCCATATGCCGGATATCGAGGCTGTCGAATTGTTCACGGATGTGAAACAGGAAGATGCCGAAAATGAACGTGCACATCAGTACATCGAGCGCCACGCCCAATTCCACCACCAGCGGCATGCCGTAGGTGGCGCTGGTGGCGGCAAAAAACAAGCCGTTCTCCATGGCCAGAAAGCCGATCACCTGCGGCACCGCCTTGCGCCGCACGATCATCATGAGAAAGGAGATCAGGATGCTGGCCATTGCAATCCCCAGGGTCGAACGCGTGAATGTGCCGGCCATTTGTGAAATCGGCGCGGCCAGGGCAAAAGCGAAGATCACCAGTCCAATGCCGATGAGCATCGTGACGGGTATGTTGATCAACGTCTCGACGTCCCAGCGCACCTGCAACTGGTCAATCAGGTGATGCAACACCCAGGGAATCAGGATGACCTTGAGCAGCACGGTGAGCCCGGCGGAAAAGTAAAGATGGGCCTGGTCGGTCACATACGCGACAGTCGCCGTGGAGGCGGCCAGCACTGCGCCCTGCCAGGCAAACAGTTTGATCAGCGTCAAGACGCGGCGTTGCGACAACATGGCAAACGCAATCAGCAGCAGGAGTGCCGCAAGCAGGCTGACGAACTGGTTGATGAGCGAGTGGTCCATGTCAGGTCAGCGTGAGGAAGTGAGTCAGCATGCCAAGCACCGCGAGCAGGAATGCGGCCGACAGGAACTCGGGCGCCAGCAACAGCCGCACTTTGGCGAACAGCGTTTCAATCAGCGCCAAACCCGCGCCGCCGATGGCGAGTTTCACCACGAGCGCGACGACCGCCAGCGGCAGCGCGGACCAGTCGCCGGCCCCGGTGATGCCCCAGGGTAGGAACAGCGCGATGCCGATGGCCATGTAGGCGAACAGCTTGATCGCCACCGCCCACTCGATCAACGCCAGATGCCGGGCCGAGTATTCAAGGATCAAGGCCTCGTGCACCATGGTGAGTTCGAGATGCGTGGTCGGATTGTCGATCGGAATGCGGGCGTTCTCGGCCAGCAACACCATGAGGAAGGCCGCGGCGGCGAAGGCGAGGCCGGGGTAGATGGCGAATTCACGGTGTCCGAGCGTGTCGACGATGGTGGTGAGCTGGGTCGAGCCGGAAATGAAGGCGGCGGTAAACAGCGTCATCAGCATGGCGGGCTCGGCGAGAAATCCGATCAGCATCTCGCGCCGCGCGCCCAGACCGCCGAACGCGGTGCCGATGTCCATCGCCGCCAGCGCCGCGAACACCCGCGCCAGGGCGAACACGCCGACCAGCGCGATGATGTCGGCCGCCGGGGCGGACGGCAGGCCGGTGGCCAGTACCGGAACGATACCCGCGGCCAGCCACATGCAACCAAACAGGATGTAAGGCGTCAGGTGAAACAGCCACGAGGCGTTGTGCGCGATCACGGCATCCTTGTGGAACAGCTTCGCCAGCGTGTAGTAAGGCAGCAGAATTGAGGGTGCCGAGCGGTTCTGCAACCAGGCACGGCACTGGTTGACCCAGCCCGTGAGCAGCGGCGCGGCGAGCACCACGAACACCGATTGCAGGATCTGGAACGCCACGCCGGCCGGGAGATTCATCGCACGAACACCAGCAAGGTGATAAGGGTGAGGAAGCTGTAAAGCAGATAAATGCTGATCCTGCCCTGCTGCAACAACGCGATCTTCGACGACATGAATTCGACCCCCCGCGCCACCGGCAAATACAGCCAGTGCCAGTGACGATCCTCGATCTTGAGCGAGAACCGGGGCGAGGCATCATCCGGGGCGGGCAGGTGGGGATGCATGAGGTAAAGCGGGCCGAAGACATGGCGGATCGGCTGGCCGAAGGCGTCGGCGGTGTCCTGCATGCGCGGCGTCTGCGCCGGAAAGCCGCAGTCCCAGGGATCGGCGCGGCGTATGCGGCCGTGGTAGAAGCGGCGCACCAGCAAAAACGTCAACAGCGTCACGGTGACGATCACAACGAGAAAAATGACGGGCGAATAACTGGCCTGCTCCGGCGCGGTGGGCACCAGCCATAGCCAGCTCGATTCCAGGGCGGCGTCGGACAATCCCTGTCGCGTCAGCGAGACACCGACGCGGTTCAACATCAGCAGGAACGAGGTCGGGAACAGACCAAGCACAAAACAGCCGGCGGCAAGCCAGGCCATGCCGGTACGCTCCCAGCCGCCCGCGTCATGGCCGCCGCCGGGCGCATGGACTGCGCGTCCGGCCTCGCGCGGCTGGCCGAGGAAGGCGACGCCGAATACTTTCACGAAGCACATCGCAGTGAGTGCGCCGGCAAGGGCCAGCGCCGCCGCGAACAGCGGCAGCAGGCTGCGCACACTGCCGTTTTGCAGGATCGGCGCCTGCAACGCCGTCTGAAAGGTGAGCCATTCCGACACGAAGCCGTTGAGCGGCGGCAGCGCGGAAATGGCCAGCGCCCCGACGAGAAAATAGAACGCCGTCCTCGGCATGCTGCGAATCAATCCACCCATGGTGTTCAAATTGCGCAGCCCTGTGGAATGCAGAATCGAGCCCGCACCGAGGAACAGGAGCCCCTTGAACACCGCGTGGTTGAGCGTGTGATAAAGCGCCGCGATCAAACCGAGCACGCCGGCCGCGGGATGACCGAAGCCGATGAATACCATCGACATGCCGAGCCCCAGCAGGATGATGCCGATGTTCTCCACCGAATGGTAGGCAAGCAGCCGCTTCAGATCGTGCTGCATCAGCGCATAGAGCACGCCGAACAGCGTCGTGCCGGCGCCGATCACGAGCACCACCATTCCCCATTCCCAGCGCACGCCGCCGATGAGATCGTAGATGACGCGCACCATTCCATAGATCGCGGTCTTGATCATGATGCCACTCATCAACGCCGAGACCGGCGACGGCGCGGCCGGATGCGCCTCGGGCAGCCAGGCGTGCAGGGGGATAATCCCGGCCTTGGCGCCAAAACCGAAAAACGCCAGCAGGAACGCAATACTCGCCCACGATGGCGAGAGGTTGGCGGCGCGCAGCGCCCCAAACGTGTAGTCGCCGTGACCGCCGTTCATCACGCCGAAGCAGAGCAGGATTGCGATCGCGCCCAGATGCGCGATGAGCAGGTATAGAAATCCCGCGCTGCGGTTCGCGGGCAGCTTATGGTCGGTGATGACGAGAAAATACGAGGACAGCGCCATCGTCTCCCACGCCACCATGAACAGGTAGGCATCGTCGGCCAGCATGACGCAGGCCATGCTGGCGAGGAAGACATGATATTGCAGGCAAATAAGCGCGAGCCGGCCAGCAGCCTCCCCGCGAAAATAGCCCGCGGCATATACGGAAATGCCCGACGAAACCGCGCCAAGCAGCATCAGGAAAAACCCCGCCAGGGGGTCCAGCCGCAGATGGAAGGGAAGATCTGGCAGACCCAGGGGTAGGGTCATGGTCTGCGGCGGCAGCCATATGGCCTGCAGGCCGAAAACGGCGAGCGCAACGCCCGCCAGCGCGCCCACAGGGAACAAAAACCGCGTCATGCCACGCAGGCGATGGGGGATCACCAAACCCAGCAATCCCGCTGCGAGCCAGTGCAGAACTGCACCGATCACGAGGGTGATCAATGGAGCAGACGTCATGATTTTTTACTATGAATTTGAAATATTCGGTGAGTCTGGCATTGCCATACGCCAATATGACATACCTTCAACCCGGCGGCCAAGTAAACGGGCGGCCGCCGAGGAGGTGGATATGCAGATGAAACACCGTCTGGCCCGCGCCCTCGCCGTTGTTCACCACCAGCCGGTAGGCATCCTCGTAACCCTGATCCTTCGCGATTTGGGCAGCCTTCAGCAGCATGTGCCCCAGCACCGCTTGATCCGCAGCGGTTGCATCCGCCAGCTTGGCTATGGGCTTTTTCGGAATGATGAGCACGTGCATAGGCGCGCGCGGTGCGACATCATGAAACGCCAGACACAAATCATCTTCGTGGACGATTTTTGCCGGAATTTCCTTGTCGATGATTTTTGCGAATATCGTCTTGGACATATTACCTCCCTCACCCTGCCGCCGCAGCCTCGGATTGATAGTATTTCATCAGTATGGCGGCCACCTCCGGGCGCGCAAACTCGGTGGGCAGCGGCTGACCGGCGGCCAGCATCTCCCTCACCCTGGTGCCCGACAGATCGACGAAGTCTTCCGGCGTGTGCCCCGGCGCGTCGCGCTTCATGACCACACGGCCGAGTTTTTTTGAATAGGCCGTATTGTCGGCGCCGAAGATTTTAATTTTCAGCGCATCCTTCGGCACCTCCTTTTCGAAAATGGCCTGTGCGTCGAACGGGCCGTAGTAGCTGCCGACGCCGGCGTGATCGCGGCCGACGATGAGGTGCGTGCAGCCGGCGTTCTGGCGGAACACGGCGTGCAACACCGCCTCGCGCGGCCCGGCGTAAAGCATGTCGAATCCGTAGCCGGTTACCATCACCGAATTCGGCGGGAAATAGAGTTCGACCATCTTGCGGATGGCGGCGTTGCGCACCGGCGCGGGGATGTCGCCGCTCTTCAGCTTGCCGAGCAGCATGTGAATGAGGATGCCGTCCGCATGCACCGCCTCCTTGGCCATCTTGCACAACTCTTCATGCGCGCGGTGCATGGGATTGCGGGTCTGGAACGCCACCACCGTCTGCCAGCCGCGCTGCTTGATTTCATCGCGGATCTGCACGGCGGTGCGGAAGGTATCCGGGAAATCCTGTTCGAAATAGCTGTAGTTCAACACCTGGACGGGGCCGGAGACAAGATATCTGCCCAGACTGAGGAAAGTGGCGACGCCGGGATGTTTCGGATCGAGGGTGCGGAAAACGTTCTCCGCGACCTGCTTCATCTGCGCTTCACTGACTTCTTCAATGGCGTCCACTTTCTGCACCGCCAGCACGGGGTTGCCGGGCATGTTCGGATCGCGCAGAGCGATGCGTGCCTTGCCCCGGATGGCGGCGATATCGCCGGTCAGATTGACGATGGGCACCGGCCAGAACAATCCGGCCGTGGTGCGCATGTGCCTGGCGACGCTCAGCATGTCGGCCAGATTCATATATCCGGTCAGCGGATTGAAGTAACCGGCGCCCAGCATGACGGCGTTGGCAGCAGCGGCGGAATTGAGCAGCAGCGAGGGCAGGCCCTCCGCCTCCCTCGTCAGTGCCGTGCGAGCAGCCGGGTCCGCGACAAACAGTGGGTTCAGGGTTGCCGAGCCATGCGGGGTAATCATTCAGTTTCTCCTTGTATCAAGCATCATGAAAGGCGCGTAACAATAACGGTCCCAAACCGGAAAACCAACTACTGAGGCGGTGGTCGGCGGGGGTGAAAATGCGCCTCACCGCCGATGCGCACGATATCGCCCGTATGCAGACGGTAGCCCCCCGCGCGGCGATCTTCATAGTAAAACTTCAAGGTGTGCAGAATGGTGGGGAATGCGATCCGATCCCAGGGAATGTCCACCTCGTCACAGAGTTTGACCTCGAGGCTTTCATGCGTGGGTGTGTAATCCTCGGCCAGCAACCGGGCGCGGAACATCATGTAAACCTGGTTGGCGTGCGGCAGGCTCAACATGGTGTACAACTCCAGCGCATCAACGCGCGCATTGGCTTCCTCCAGGGTTTCGCGCGCCGCCGCTTCAGGCACTGTTTCGTCGTTCTCCATGAAACCCGCCGGCAGCGTCCACAGCCCATAACGCGGTTCGATGGCCCGTTTGCACAGCAGGATCCGCCCGTCCCATTCCGCGATGCAGCCGGCGACGATTTTGGGGTTCTGGTAATGCACCGCTCCGCACTGCGTGCAGACATGCCGCGCGCGATTGTCTCCCTGCGGGATGCTGCGCTGGATTGGACTGCCGCATTCGCTGCAAAACTTCATGCCATAAACCCAATGAGCTTCATGTCAATTATGCCACACCCGAATGGCCGGACCGTTTATACTGCATAGGCTTCCCGGATTGATGCGCATGGCCGCCGCAACCATTACGAATCACCCCGCCGACACGCAAGCAACTGCGGGCATACTGCTGACCAACCTCGGCACGCCTGAGGCGCCAACACCGGCGGCAGTGCGACACTATCTCGCGGAATTTCTTTCCGACCCGCGCGTGATCGACAAACCGCGCTGGCTGTGGCTGCCGATTTTGTACGGCCTCATCCTGAACATACGACCACAACGCTCCGCACACGCCTACCAGCAAATCTGGATGCCGCAGGGCTCACCACTGCTTGTTATCAGTCGCCAGCAAACACAAGCACTGCAAGAAGCTATCAAGCAGAAATTTCACGCGCCAATCCAGGTCGCGCTCGGCATGCGCTATGGCCGGCCCTCGCTGAAAAGTGCGCTGGAAACGCTGCGCCAGTCCGGCCTGCGCCGGTTGCTGATCCTGCCGCTCTATCCGCAATACTCGGCCACCACCACCGCCTCCACTTTCGACGCCGTCGCGCGAGTGCTGCACAACTGGCGCTGGCTGCCGGAACTCCGCACCGTCAACGGCTATCACGATGACCCGCGTTACATCGCCGCGCTGGCGGCTTCGGCGCGGCGGCACTGGGAACAGCATGGCCGTGGTCAGAAATTAGTCATGTCCTTCCACGGACTGCCGGAGCGGTATCTGCGACAGGGCGATCCATATCACTGCTTCTGCCACAAGACCGCGCGCCTGCTGGCGGAAAATCTGCAACTCGCCAATGACGGGTGGTGCATTGCCTTCCAGTCGCGCGTCGGCTTTGAGCGCTGGCTGCGGCCCTATACCGACAAAATCCTGGTTCAACTCGCGAAACAAGGCGTGCAGCGTGTTGATCTGATCTGCCCCGGCTTCTCCGTGGATTGCCTGGAGACGCTGGAGGAAAACAACATCCGCAACCGCGAATTTTTCCTAAAGGCAGGGGGGAAAGAATTCAACTACATCCCATGCCTCAATGATCATGCCGATCACATACGGATGATGACGGGATTGATTGAACAGCACACACACGGGTGGCCGGAATTTTCCACCGACTGGGATAAACAACAGCAGGCGGAAGAGCGCAAACTCACCAACGAGCGCGCGCAGGCGCAAATAAACAAAACGTCACTTCGTGGCTGAAGAATCAGTCCAGGAACCGCTTAACGACCGACGAGGACGAAATCGGCGCCGCAGTAGGGGCATTTGGCCTGGCCGGTCTCTTCGATGGGCAGGAACACGCGCGGATGTGAGTTCCACAGGCTCATGCCTGGCATGGGGCAGTGCAGCGGCAGATCATCCGCCGTCACTTCGTAGCGGTTTTGCGCGTTGGGCGTGATCAGGTCGGCAGTGTCTGAAGATTTTCCCGGATTCATGGCGGCTTCCCTCAGGGTCATTTTACCGGCGTCAGCCACGTGGCGTGCGCTTTGCTGCGGCCCTGGACCACATCGAAGTAAAGTTTCTGCAGGCGCTCGGTAATCGGCCCACGCGTGCCGCTGCCGATCATGCGGCCGTCGAGTTCGCGCACCGGCGTCACCTCCGCCGCGGTGCCGGTGAAGAACGCCTCATCGGCGATATAAACTTCATCGCGGGTGATGCGCCCTTCGCGCACGGTGATCCCGTTCTCCCGTGCCAGCGTTATCAGTGTGTCGCGGGTGATGCCCTCCAGCGCGGAGGTCACTTCCGGGGTTTTGATCTCGCCGTTGCGGACGATGAAGATGTTCTCGCCGCTGCCCTCGGCAACGTAACCCTCGGTGTCGAGCAACAGGGCCTCGTCATAGCCGGCATCGATGGCCTCGCGCAGCGCCAGCATGGAGTTCATGTAATTGCCGGTGGCCTTGGCCTTGCACATCGTGATGTTGACGTGATGGCGGATGTAGGACGACGTGCAGACGCGGATGCCGCGCGTCATGCCGTCATGGCCGAGATAGGAGCCCCACGGCCAGGCGGCGACCATCATGTGCGTCTTGAGATTGTCGGCGCGCAGGCCCATGCCCTCGGAGCCGAGGAAGCACAGCGGCCTGATGTAGGCCGTCTCCAGCTTGTTTTCGCGCACGGCGGCGTGGCAGGCCTCCGCGACGGTGGCGGCGTCAAAAGGCATGGCCAGGTGCAGGATATGCGCCGAGTTGAACAGCCGCCGCACATGCTCCTGCAGCCGGAAGACGGCGGTGCCGCGATCGGTCTTGTAGGCGCGGATGCCCTCGAATACGCCCATGCCGTAATGCAGGCTGTGCGTCAGCACGTGCACCTTCGCCTCGCGCCAGGGCACCAGCCTGCCGTCGAACCAGATTACTCCGTCGCGATCATCCATCGTGGTCATTACGTTTTTCCTCATCCATTACATCAACCAGCGTTGCCACAATTGCGTCACCAGGGCGCGTGCGGCGCTGAATTCCCCCTCCGCCACCTGCGCGGGCCGGCCCTGCAAGGTGCAGCGGTGGATGGCCCCACGCAGCTTGAAGTAGGCTTCGCGGAGCGCAACACAATCTTTCCCGGAAAGCAGGCCACACCGGCTGAATTCGCCCAGCAGGCGCAGATTGTCAGTCCAACGCAGCAATGCCGGCTGCGTTGCTGCGTGGGCCAGCACACCATATTGCACCATAAATTCAACGTCGGTGACACCTCCCTCCCCCTGCTTCAAATCGAACATGCCGGGTGCCGGCTTGTTCAATTCCCGCCGCATCTGCTCGCGCATATCAATCACCTCGCGCCGCAAGGCGCCCTGCTCGCGCCGCCGGGCCAGTACTTCACCGCGCACGGCGTCGAATTGCGCGATGACCGTGGCATCGCCGGCGATGCCGCGCGCGCGCACCAGCGCCTGATGTTCCCAGGTCCATGCCGAACGGCGCTGATATTCGGTATATGCCGCCACGCTGCTGACCAGCAGACCGGAGGCGCCGCTGGGGCGCAGGCGCGTATCCACGTAGTAGGCCACGCCGGCGGGCGTGACGGTGCTCAGCAGATGAATCAACCGTTGCGCCACACGGGTGAAAAACACGGCATTGTCCAGCGGCCGCGCGCCGTCGGTCGTTTGCTCCTCGCCCTCGCTGTCGTGCAGAAACACCAGATCGAGATCGGAGCCGTAACCCAGCTCAAAGCCGCCGAGTTTGCCGTAGGCGACGACGGCGAAGCCGGCGCGGCGGCGCTGTCCGCCGGCCATGCAACGTGGCTCGCCATGACGATCCGCGAGATGACGCCACGCCAGTTGCAGCGCGGCGCGCAGCACCGCCTCGGCGATCCAGGTCAGATGATTGCTGACCTCCGGGAGCGGCAGATGGCCGGTGAGATCGGCGGCGGCCACCTTGAGCATCTCCGCCTGCCGGAACTGCCGCAGCGTCTCCATGTGCCGCTCCAGATCAAGCGGCGGATGTTTGCCCAGTTCCAAATGCAGGGCGCGCTCCAGTTCGTCCATGCCGGGCGGCGCGTACAAGGCGCGCGCATCAAGAAGTTCATCCAGCAACACGGGATGCCGGCTGACGGCCTCGGCAATCCATGAACTGCGCGCCAGCAGGCGCGTCAACTGGCGCAGCGCCTGCGGGTATTCCGCCAGCAGGGCGAGGTAGACGCTGCGTCCGGCGACGGCTTCGACCAATTGCAGCAAACGCTGCAGAGTGACGGTATCGTTCCTGCCACCTGCGGCTTCCTTGAGCAGCAGCGGCAATAGACGCTGCAACCGCGCCTGCCCCTCCGGCGTCAGGCGGCCGATGGCGTTCGACCGCAACAACGCGGTCAGGGTTTGCGACGCCGAGGCGGGATCGCGATAACCCAGTTCGCGCAGCACCGCCTCCGCCGCCTCGCCGCTCAGGGCGCCCTGGCATAGTTCGCGCAGACGCTGCTTCAGCGCGCCGTCGCCGTGTTCGTCATCCTTCTCCGCGACCAGCACCTGTTCAAAACACCGGCACACCTTCTCCAGATGCCGGTCCAGCGCCTTCGCATATTCGCTCCAGCCGGCGTAGCCCATGGCATAGGCCAGGCGCGTTCGTCCCACCGTATCTTCCGGGAGTAATTGCGTCTGCTGATCCTCCACGGCCTGCAAACGATGTTCCGTATTGCGAAGGAATGCGTAGGCCGCCGTCAAAGCCTTCACCACGGCGGCAGGCAGGAGCGCCAGTTGCCCGATGGCCTCCAGCGCGGACAGCGTGGAAGGTGTGCGCAACTGTGGCTCACGGCCGCCGCGGATGAGTTGAAACAGCTGGGCGATGAACTCCACGTCCCGGATGCCGCCGGCGCCGCGCTTGATGTCATTCTGACGCTCCAGCCGCTCCACTTCATGTTCAATCTCCCGCTTCATCTCGCGCAACGCCGAGAGCGCGCCGAAATCCAGATAGCGCCGGTAGACGAACGGCCGCAACTGTTCCAGCAGCGCCCCGCCGGCGGCACGATCACCCGCCACGACACGCGCCTTGATGAGCGCATAGCGCTCCCAGTCGCTGGCGTGGGTTTCGTAATAGGTCTGCAACGCCGCCGTACTCAGGGTCAACGCGCCGTCGCTGCCGAAGGGCCGCAGGCGCATGTCGACGCGGAACACGAAGCCCTCATCGGTCGCTTCATGCAGCACCCGGATCAAACGGCGGCCGAGGCGATCAAAAAATTCCTGGTTTGACAATGACCGCGGGGCGCCCTGTGTTTCGCCCTCGCTGTCATAGCCAAACAGCAAATCGATGTCCGAGGAAAGATTCAGTTCGCTCCCGCCCAATTTACCCAGACCAATCACGAACAGCTGCTGTGGACGGCCCCGCGCATCGATGGGTGTGCCCAGATCCCGGCAGTGATCGGCGTACAGCCAGGCCAGCGCGTATTCGAGCACCGCCTCGGCCAGCCAGGACAGTTCGCGCAGGGTCTGCGAGAGCGGCGTCTGTTCGTTGATATCGCGCCAAATGATGCGCGCCATCTCGCGGCGGCGCAGATGGCGCAACTTCCGGCCGAGGGCGTTCTCGTCCGGTGGGGGATCCCCTTCCTCATCCAGCATGCCTGGGTAGTGCCTGGCGCTATACACCGTATCCAGATCACCGCTGGCGACGAGTCCTTCAAGAAGCGCCGGCTGTTGTACAAACAGCCGTCCCAGCCATGGACTGCATGCCGTTGCGCGCACCAATTCCGCCGGCGGCAAATTCTCATGAATTGCCGCCGGCAACAGCGACCAGATTTCTCGGCAATGTCGCTCCGTCTCTGCCCGCAGATCAAGCGGAAGTTTCTTAAGGGGCGCGCGAAATGAAGCAGGTGGCGTGCTCATCGTGGCGAATGGACGGCGACTATCAATGTTGCGGTGATGATTCAGTGCGCTGTTTCAACTCCTTCAGCCGCTGACTCAGGAATTTGACCTCGGCGGGATCCTTGATCTGGCCACTGTCGAGCAGGCCACCGAGCAATATTTTCGCGTCTTCCAACTCGCCCATGTCTTCCAGGACAAAGATGCGCATCTGCCTGGCCCAGTCGGGCGCCGCAGGTGCGTCATTGGCCAGCGCCTCGGCGTATTTCAGGGCCAACGGCTGATCCTTGATCAGATGCTTGGCCACGAACACCGCGTGCGCGAGCCACGGCCAGCGCCGATCCGGATCGAGCAAAAATTGCTCATAGACGAATTCCAGCATCTGCCGCTGTTTCCCGGGCACCGGCACCTCGCCGTAGAGACGCGCCGCCGCGAGCAGCGGATATTGTCCGCGCGGGTCAAGCCGCAGAATGTGCTCCAGCCATTGCGTGACGAGGCCGTAGTCCAATTCCCGAAAGGGAATGCTGATCCCCGGCTGGTTGTCGAATGCCTGCAGCCACAGCATCAGAAGTCGCGCCAGCGTGATCGGCTCGCCCAAGCTGGCGACGTTGAGCATATTCACGCTCGGCGGCACGGTCAGCGTGGCGGCCGCGGCCTGCGGGCGCGGCTGCGAGGCGTGCCAGGCGAATTGCATCAACAGGCTCGCGACCAGCAGCGCCAGCGCCGCCGCCGGGACTTCACGCCAGGAACGTTCATTTGTCATCAGAAATTACGGCGGTGCAAGTCAAAGAGCCCTGCCGCCAGAAGCAACAGACTGTAAATCACCGTCTGCGCAAGGACCGGCGCCAGCACCGCCGCACCCACGCCCGGATAGGTCAACCATTCACTGGAAGTGAAGCGGTACAGCGCCGGCAGGGCGTAGGCCAGCGCGTCGATGACATGTGTCATGACCGTGTTGGCCAGGCTGTGGGGATCCACCAGCGGCCCGCGGCTCATCAACTGCATGGCGGCGATGCCGCGCGCCAGCAGATAGAAAGCGGCGACGGCGCAGATGGCGGGGGTGATTTGCGACAAGGTCAGCATGCACAGCAGGCTGGCGCCGGCAACGATGACCAGCTCGCACCAAAGCGACACCCCCCAGATCGCGGCCTGCCCCCACGGCGCCACGATGCAGGCCGCCAGGGTGAAAAGCGCCGCAATCGCGGCCGCGACCAACAGATAGCCCGCCAGCTTGCCCAGATAATAGCTCGTGCGCGGCAACGGCAGAGACAGCATCAATTCTATCGTCTTGTCGGAAAATTCCCGCGTCATGCTGCCTGCGATAAACAGGCTCAGGATGAACACCGCCAGCCCGCGCAGCAGGCTGCCCAGAAATGCGGCTCTTATTTGCACACTTTCCGTGACCGCAATCGCGCCGGCAAACTCAATCAGCACCAGCGCCAAGGCCAGCGCCGCCGCCACCAGCCATGCCAGCCGGCCCCGCAGGGCTTCAAGCCAGGTGAGCCGCGCAATAATGGGGATGGGCTGCCAGAGACGGGTCCGCATTCAGCACCTGCGGACACGTGACGCGATAATCTGTGGCATGATCGAAACCATGTGCGGCATGATTTTTACATTATCCTAGAGTCCCATGGCCCCGACAAACCCGGCGCCCCAAAACCTCCCGCGCGCGCTGTTACGCCAGGAAAATTTGCTGCTGGCCGGCATGTTGTTGCTGCTGCACGTCGCCAGCCAGTGGGATTTTGGTTCGGCGCTGTCCACCTCGCTCATGATCGCCCATCTGGGCCTGTTCCTGCTCTGGCAACCGCTGTGGCAGCGCGAGTCGCACCTGAGCGGCCAGGAAGGTGTCCTGTTCCTGCTTTCCACTGTCGCATTCATCGGCACGCTGAACTGGTGGTCGCTGGCGGGCTGGCAAATCCTGCTCATCGGCCTGGTCGGCGGCCGTCCGCTCGCCAGCCGCGGCGATCGGGTTGTTTACATGCTGGCGCTGTTCATGCTGGTGTGCGATCTGCTGATTGGAACCGTGCCGAATCTGTTCTACGTGAGCGGCCTGTCGAAGGCGCTGCTGAAGATGTTCCGCTATGGCCTGCTGGCGATCCCGTTGTTGATCCCTTTCGTCCGGTTGGCGCATACCGTCCACGCCCGCCCGCAATTGATCGATCTGTTCCGCGCCGTGACCGCCGCGTTGATGACGGCGCTGGTCGCCGTCAGCAGCCTGCTGACCGTGTACCACACTGCCGGCAACTATCTCACCGCGCTTTTACAAGCGCTGCTGGTGCTGGCCGCGTTCCTGCTTCTGATCAGCTGGCTGCTGACCCCCCACGCCGGCCCCGGCGGGCTGCTGCAACTGTGGGAGCGATCATTGTTGAACATCGGCACGCCCTTCGAAGACTGGCTGATTGATCTGGCGGCGCTCGCCCATCGTGAACCCACGCCCGCGCAGTTTCTCGACGCCGGTCTGCGGGCCCTGACGAAACTGCCCTGGTGCGTGGGCGTGACCTGGCGGCAGAATTCGGCGGCGGCGCCAGCGACCCACGGGAGGGCCAGCCGCCATTACACCGATCTCCACGTGGACGACTGGCATGTGCGGCTGTACTTGCGGCAGTCCCCCAGCGTCACGCTGTTGCTACACATCAAACTGCTTGTCAGCGTGCTGGAGGTGTTTTATGACGCCAAAACGCGGGAACAGACGCTGTCGCAACAGGCCCACATCCAGGCCGTGTATGAAACCGGGGCGCGTGTCACGCATGACATCAAGAACCTCCTGCAATCGCTGCGGACCATGACCATGGCGCTGGCCGGGGCGGAACACGACCCGGCAACGCGCGAACGCGGCCAGCAATTGCTGGAGAAACAGCTGCCCATCATCACCCAGCGGCTGCAACTCGCACTCGACAAATTGCAGGCGCCGGAAAAATCCGGGAGTGAAACGCGGCCGTTGCGCGAGTGGTGGGAAGGATTCAAGGCCCGCAATCAGCACATGCCGGTGATTTTCCGCGAACGCATACCATCCGATGACAATCCCTCCGTTCCGTCGGAACTGTTCGACAGCGTGGCGCAAAATCTGCTGGAAAATGCATACAACAAGAAACGACTTGAACCGGAGCTGCGTGTCACCGCCCAGCTCACGGTGAAGGCTCACGGGATAGCATTGGAAGTCGGCGATAACGGTTCGGCAATTCCGGCAACCAAGGCGCAACAACTCTTCAGTCAGGCGGTATCCTCCAGCGATGGATTGGGGATCGGCCTTTATCAGGCATCAAAGCTGGCGGAAAGTCTGGGATACCGCCTGCGTCTGTGCCGTAATGTCACCGGCGATGTCTGCTTCGCGCTGGAAACCGCAAATGAACCACCCGCCACGGCGCGCCCCGAAGCCGTTCTGCACCAAGCGACATGAATCAGGGAATGCGGCCAGCAGCGATTAGCCGATTGTAGAGCAGCGGACGCGAAATCCAGGTTGTCAGGTCGTCAAATGTTGCGGTTGGCAAGCCACCTTGATACACAGTGCTCGCCGTAGGAGCTGGATTGTCGGGATCGTTGGTTTCGTTTGCACCGTCTGCACGCAGATTGTTGGCGTCTCCATCAGCATCACCCGGCCCGGTCGAATATACGATGGCCACCGGCGGTTCAGTATTGGAGGTGAGGACGTTCCCCGCCGCATCCTGCACTGATAACGTCCCACCAGCAGTTGGATCACTGTTCATGGCAATGTGCGTAATACTATTACTGAAAATCAGTTGCACGCGATAACGAAAGTAGCCTGTCCAAGGATCCGCAGCCGCATTTCTACCGATGCCCCAAGCATCGTATTCCGACACGCCGAGCGTTTTCCACGGCAAAATGCCAGACGCTGAAGGACAAGCGCCGGCTACGCGGACATCCTCCTGGCCATAATTAGGGCTGGTGGGATCGGTAGTATTTGTTGGGCACGGTAAATAGCCATTCACGACCGCGAAACCCAGCAAAGCTTCGCGGATTTCATCCAATTGCGCCTGAGTAGTTTGTATATTGCGTTGACTCATTTGTGTCGACAGCGGCACTAATAAGCCGCCCAATAACAAGCTGACGACCAACAATACCACCGCCAGTTCGATGAGGGTGAAACCTTTGCTTTTATGATTCATGATCACGGCGCGACCACGCGAATCTGATCGTTGAATGTGGTTGTGCTGACAGGCTGCTTTTCAAAGACGTGATCGCCGCTGGTATTGTTTTCGAATTCCAAATAGGAGTTCATCCCACTTTGTGTACGATCTTGAGCGCTCAACGGCGCTCCTGTGGTAACGACCAGCGCCTGTACATCGCCTCGCTGTTTGTCGGAATTATTTTGATCTGTACTATCGCGAATACCCAGGCAATTCGCGGCAGGCAGAGGCGTGCCTACAGGTAACAACGGTAGTGCATTTACGGTACAGGTGCCGCCGCCGCTTGGCGCGAACCCGCTCGCAACCGCAACATAAACTAACCGTTGCCAGCGATTGGCGGTGAACCACGTGGGCAGCTCGCTCGGGTCTTCACGCAATTCATAGCGGATATTGCTGGTCTGCATGCTGGCCAAACTATCAGTGGCAAGAGCGGGCTGCCCCGTCAAGGCAACCGTCACTGTGTTATGCGTGCCGTCCGGGTTGAACGTGCCATTATCCGCGAGCAAAATATTGGATATATCGTAGTCACGTATGCGAATCACTGGTGTAGCACTGTTCTGCGCGATTTGGCTGGGATCAATAGTGGTCAGATTACGCACCCGCTCCCCGGAACTGCTGCCCACTGCCAGCGTCCCACGATGCCGGTAATTGAATTCATAGGTACGATGATCAACCCAGCCGGATCTTATTTGAAAATTATCACCTCCGGCGGGGTTAAACACAGTTGTCCCACCTACACCGTCCTGCAGTGGTTCGTGAGTAATGATCGTGGAGCCTGGTATGCTGGTGGAATCAACTGCGGTAATAAGCGCATAAGAATTTGGACTAACAGAGACATTCTCTATAACATCATTCACCGATGCTGCGACGGGCGGCGCAGTAATGATTGTTTGTGCAACCGCAGATACAACTGTCCCTGTTATCAGCTGTGTCGGCACTTCCGCTTTATAGATGTCGCCACTGTCGAAAGTATTTTTCACGCCATTGTTCAAATCAAACGTTGATAAGGCCCCCGCGCCAGCGCTGCTTACTACGCCTGCAGCTACATCACTTGTCTTAAAAACCTGGTAAGTATCGTTATTCTGAAAGTTATTTCTTGCTACACCACCGAATAGAGAGGATACGGTTATTGTTGTAGTGGTTACTGCAATAACCTGGCCGATTGAGCCGGAAGTTTGATCTCGTACGAAATATTCATTTGGGATCACGCTGGCTATAAAATTTTTGCTCGTATCCTCAAGTGTTAGTCCAGTGCTTCCCGCTGTCGCCGTTCCAGACAACAGAGGGGCAGCACTAGGATCTGACAAATTGAAGACGCGATCACCGACACGCATACCCCAATCAGTGAAATTCCGGCTGCTATCAATCAATGTGAAATTATTACTGCCGCTGGCCGCAACTCCAAAAATGAAAGGAGTATTGTAAATCCCGTGACAATCAGCTTCCGTGGGTTGTGTCCAATAACAGTAGGCGTTGTCGGTAATAGCCGTTGTTATCGCCCCTGATACTGCCGAGGATTCCGCAAAATTGGTGACATACGTGCTGTATACCAGCGGTGATGGTGAGGCCGGCGGGGGCGTGACTGTGATATTGACGGAGGGATTCAGCGTCCAGTTGAAAGTAAAGCCTGTGCGGAATGGCTCGCCCACCTCATGAAATGGCAGCAGTCCTTCCGTAACTGCGTTCAACGGCGAGCCGTTGTAGCGCGGTATGCGATAGGTGTCGTCCAAAGTCGCTGTAATGTTGGCCGCCAGTTTACTGGCGTTGGTAACGCCGGTGATTGTTCCGGCTGTATTGCTATTCAGATCCTCGATGATGTCGTTGGCGGCGATTTGAAGTCCACGGTTGCTGTTATCGAAAGTCTTGGTGTCATCGGTGAATGTTCCGTCAGTGGCTGTCACGGTGCCATAGGCACTGCGGATCTGGTAAACATCGCCGGTGGCAAATCTATTGTTCACTCCACCCGCCATGTTTTGCACGGTGAACTGCATGCCAGACACATTGGTGATGACACCCGATGAACCGTCGGTACGATCATCCACCACATCACCGATGCCAATTCCGATTTCTGCGAAGTCCTTGGTCGTATCCTCCAAGGTGAAATTGCTTGTGCCACCAGTAGCGGTACCGCGCAAGCGGGCAGGTATACCCTTTACCATGATCTGATACGTATCATTCACATTGAAACTATTCGCTGCGCCGCCTTGGAGGCTGCTGACATTAAGGCTATTTGCCGATGGAGTACCAGTCACCGTGCCGATGGAACCGTCCGTCAGATCACGCACCACATCGCCCGCCGCCACGCCCCAATCGGTGAAATCCGTTGCGCTGTCCTGTAATTGCAAGCTGGTACTGCCTGCGGTGGCCGTACTGGTCAGGTTGAGTGTAAACGCCTTGGGATCGGCGTATGGCGCCAGCCATGGATAACGCCCGCCAGGATTGGATGTCTTGTAACTCTTCAATGCTAAAGCAGTCTGATTCAGAATACGCTGCTCAACCCGCGCCATCAATTCCTGGCGTGTAATGGTCACAAGGCGATCATTCATCGTATCTGATTGAACAGCGGTAAACAGCTTTCCGCCGTTATTGTTCTCGCCATCGAGATAGGCCGTGACGTCGATATAGGCGGGCTGTGTCGGATCGGCTGATCGGTTCTGCCCCGGCAATGGTGGTCCCGGCGCGAATATCACGGCAACGATGTCGTTTTGCCCGTCGACGGACAGATCGCCCGGTGTTTCTGAATTCAGTGGTTTCGTCTGCGGGTTATATCTGAAGTTATCAGAGACCACATACCATAAACGTTCGCCGCTGCTATCGCGAAGATCAGTCACGCCCAACGTGCGGAAGGGCAGCCGCCCCAAACTACTGCCGGTCGAAATGGCACAGGATGACGTCGATACGCCTATCTTGGCGGGATTCGTGTCATCCGCAGGCTTGTCGGGACATGGCAGATAGCCCGGTCCTGTATCGGCCGGCGGGTTGTTGACCATTTCTGGGTAGGCTGCGGCGAAACCCAGCAAAGCTTCCTTGGCGCGCGCGAGAGAAGCAGTAGAGATTTCGTCGCGGTAGGCGGTCTGGGTTTGCTGGTTGAGTTTTTTCAGGAAAACAAACGAAGAGAGGGAAACTATGAGCAACATGACGAGCAGCAGGGCGACACCGCGCTGATGTATCGGTGTTTTCAGACCGCCGGATAATCGTCGATAACTCCCTGGCATGGCACAAGTTTAACAGGCTTCCGTTTCTTGACCGCAATCAGGCCCCGGATGGCGGGCCGCTCAAACCATCTGCGGCTCACCGGCACAAAGGCTTCTACAGGTTACCCGATACTCAACCTCCACTCAGGGGTGAGCGGGGACGGTATTTTCCGGGGTGTTGTATAGATCGGTGATCTGGCCGGTTTCCGGGTGGTAGGTCTGGCCGGGCTTCAGTCCGACGTCTGGCAAGTGGCCGGGCGTCTCGACGGTCACCCGTGCGCCACGCAGGCCGCGGGTGTCGACCGCGACATGATCGGCACTCAAGTCCCCGTCATAGGTGTTCTTGCCGTTGACCCAGGCGGTGCCTTCGCCATGCGACCGAACCACGACCCCATTGACCGTCACCGGTGGGACTTCCGGCGGCGGGGCCGGCGCTTCGGCGACCGGCGCCGGCGGCGGCCCGGGCTTTGCCACCACCGGCGGCGCGGTGCGCAGGCGTTGCAATTCCTCGCGTTCAGCGGGGGTGGTGAACAGTCGCCCCAGCGGATCCGCGGACACCGGGCCAGCCGCAGAGAACGCCACGCACAGCACCGACATTTGCAACAGCATGAGGCGCGGGGACATGTTCAGCTCCTCACTGCATCACGATGCCGGTGCCCGGCAGGTTTATGGTGTACCACTGCAATTCACAACTGGCGCTGATGTTTTTCGTGTTGACCTGCAGTTTGATCACGGGTTCGGTGCGCAGGAAACTGCACCTGCCGACGCTGTACAGTCCCACCGCCTTTTTGTCCAATGCATCAAGCAAGTCAAAAAAATCCCCTTCATGCAGCAGGCCCAGTTCCAGTTTCATGGTACTGCTGAAGATCTGGAAGGCGCCGGTGTTCAGCGCATAGGGCGGGGTGTATGGTGTCTGCGCGGCTAGCTGGTAATTTAACTGGGGCAGTTCAATTACCTTGCTGGCTTCGCGCAGTGTCTCCAACCAGCTCAGCCGGTTTTCCTGGCCCACGATGCCGCGCCGTTGCAGCGCCACGAACTTCGGCTGCTGCTTCCGGAAGGTTTTTTCCTCATCATCGACGGACAGATAGCGCCGGCTGACGTCACTAAAACGGTGGTGTGCAGTCTGATTGGTCTGCCCCATGCGCGCCCGGAAATAATACCCCCCCGTCAGCATGCCGCCGCTCAACACCGTGCATACGAACAGCACGACGAACGCGCCGCGGAGGTACGCCCAGTCAAATCTGCTGTTTTTATCCGCCATGACTCAAGTACCCTTCATACCCAGCACCACGCGCACGTTGAAGTGGGCTTCCTGTGGCCTGGCCTCCGTGCTGACACTGCCGTGAAGGTTGGCGCTGGAGCTCACGTCCAGCGGTTCTGTAACCACCTGTACTTCATAGACCGAAGGTTGCGTTTTCAAAATGCCGCTGAATCCATTCACACGCCCCAAAGCGCGCTGGTAATCGCCGTCGAAAGGGCTGATGTGGCCGCTGACCTCGGCGATGTGGTAATAGGCGTAGGCCGCCGGCGCCGTGGTTGGCGGCGTGGGCGCTGGAACGGCCCGCGCAGGCGTGGGTGCGGCGGTGGATGGCGTTGTCGCGGTTTGGCTCGGGCCTGAAACCGAGGCCTTCGGATCCACGCTCGCGGTCCAATCGATTTTATCCACCTGCAAATCCGGATAGGGTTCCAAGGCATAACTGATAATGGACAGTATGGGCGTCGGGACGGCCTTGTGGCGCATCAGGCTATCAGCGATGTCCACGGCGGTTTTCATGCCGTAGGCATCCACCGCCGTTTGGGGTATGCGTTCACGCGCCTGCAGATAACGGGCGTTGTAATAATCGGCCTTGCGGCTCAAATCCTCCGCTTCCTGACTCAGCGTGATTCCCTCGAAAAACTGAAAACCGCTCCACAGCGTGCTGCCCAAGAGCAGCAACAGCGCCGCCACCTGCAGCGCGCTCCGCGTCCTGTGGAGATCGTAGTAGT
Organism: Gammaproteobacteria bacterium; assembly: GCA_035501935.1. Classification (NCBI taxonomy): domain Bacteria; kingdom Pseudomonadati; phylum Pseudomonadota; class Gammaproteobacteria; species Gammaproteobacteria bacterium. The sequence goes on from DATJVC010000030.1 coordinate 72,182, forward strand.
GCATGGCCGGGCGCGGCGCGTAGTGATTCTTGGGGCGTTGCGAGAGCAGCAACTGCACGAACAGGAGATCGCTGTATGGGCTCTCCACATGTCCGGCGATGCCAATCTTGTGCGCGGCCGCCCCGATGTCGATGAGTTGATAACGAACCTGATCTGAATCCACGCAGCTCGACTCGAGCTCGGCGGTCAGGGCCCCACCGGTCAGGATATATACCGACAGGGGCGCGTCGCGCGAGGTCAGTCGCATGCCGTTCAGATAACGGCGTATCTTTTCGACCTCGCCGGTCACATAGGGACCATAGGGCGCCGTGCCCAGTCTCGGGAGCTTGACCTGGCGGCTGAATTTGAATTGCTGATCTTTGAAAAAGGTCTGCCGCAGGCCACTGGCGCTGTGCAGACTGACCAGAAGCACGTTGGGAGTACGGGCGCCGATCTTTGTGAGCAGCAGGCGGCTCAGCATCGGCAACGAATAGACACCGGCCAGCGGCACCTTGCTCCGCGCCAGTACGTGCAGCAGGGGATTGAAAAACTCCGGCTGGGTCAGGGCGCACAAAAGAATGTTGTCATCTCGACGACCCTCGGTCTCGCGGCCCTGCGTCAGGGTGTAATAATACGGCGTGCCGCGGAACAGCCGCCCCACCCGTCTCTCGATCAGGGCGCGGCGGTCGCCGCCGGAAATGTGCGGGATGGTATCCTGCCGGAATTCCTCCTCGACCACATCCGCCAGCAGATAGAGCGGCACGTCCGGGTCCGCCTGGAAATATTGCTCCAATTCCGACAGGGCCGGTTCGCTGCTGATGTCGATATCGCCCGCCGTTGCCGCGGCTGCCTTGTTTCTTTCAAAGGTTTTCTGTTTCAAGACCGACAAATCGAAATGTCGGGCATCGCCCAATGTTCCACCCTGCCAGTCATAGATCGAGGCCCGGTCACCGCTGATGACCAGGGCCCGGCGGTCGAAGAATTCAAACCTTGATTTTGGTGATGAGGTCATAAATCGGTCCCAGCACGGAAATCATGACCCACGCGAGCAGTCCGCCCATGATGACGGTCATGGCCGGCTCGATCAGCGTTTGCAGCTTGGCGATGGATTCCCTGACATCGCGGCTGTAAAAATAACCCACGTTGACCAGCGCCGCATCCAGCGCCCCGGTGTTCTCCCCCACGCGCAGCATGCGCAATACCAGCGGCGGGAACAGACCGGAGGCGGAGAAGCTCACGGCGATCCCGGCGCCGTCGGCGATCCGCCGCCCGGCATCCTGAATGGCCGCCTCGACCGCCTTGTTACCGACGATATCGGCGCAGATGCGAATGCAATCCAGCACGGTGACGCCGGAGGTATACATCAAGGCGAAATAATTGGCAAAGCGGGCCAGAATTGTTTTCTTCAGGATCGGACCGATGATCGGCACGTTCAGAAGCCAGCCGTCGACCCTGGCGCGAAAGGGGGGACTGGTGCGTATCCCCACCAGCACGCCAATCACCAATGCGGTGGGCAGCCCCAGGATCAGATACCAGTATTTCACGAAAATATTCGAAACGACGACCAGTATGCGGGTGTGCAGCGGCAGTTGCTGCCCCATGTTCTTTATGAACTGCAGCAGTTGCGGCACCAGGTAAATCATCAGGAAAAACAGCACGGCGGTCACCACGACGAAGACGAAGGCTGGATACATGAACAGTTTCTTGGTGTGCGCGGCCTGCTCGTCGGCCCATTTGAGATTTTCGGTCATCTGCCGCAAGACTTCAGGCAGCTGGCCGGATTCCTCGCCGACCCGGATCAAATTGACGAACACGTTATTGAAGGCGTGCGGAAAATCGTTCATGGCCTGCGACAGGTTCTTGCCGCCCTGGATGGATTCGACCATGGCCGAACAGATCTCGCGCAGCCTGCGGCTTTCCATGCTGTCGCGCAGATCGGCCAGCCCCTCCAAGATGGGCACGCCGGCGCGCACCAATTGCTCCAGATGAAAACAGAAATTGATCAAATCGACGCGCTTGATGCCGCGTCCCGATACGCTCTTGCCGCGCGTCTTCATTTCGCGGTAGTTGACCAGCTCCATCCCCATGCGGCTCAAACGGAGTTCCAAATCACCGACATTGACCGCGTCCAGGTTGCCGTGCATGACGCGGCCCTGCGTGGTGACGGCCTTGTAGCGATACATTTCCATCAGCGGGATGCCGGCCTCAAATCAGCCGCTCCGTCAAATCCACGACGCGCGAGACCTCATCGATGCTGGTAACGCCCTCGTTGACGCGGCGGATGGCCATGTCGGCCAGCGTCTTGAAGTCCTTGGACAGCGCCAGCGTGTTCAAATCCTTGAGGGTGGCGGCGCGCGCGATGGCCTCGTCGATGTCGCGATCGAACTTGAGCAGTTCCATGAGCGCGGTGCGGCCCTTGTACCCCTGGTTGTCGCAATGCACGCAACCCTTGGCCCGGTAGATCACCTGCGGCCCCGGTGTCAGCTTGATGTTCAGCAGCTTGCGCTCCAGATCGCTCGGCTCGTAGGCCTCCTTGCACTGCGGGCACAGCTTGCGCACGAGGCGCTGGGCGATGACGCCGATGATGTTGCCGGCCATGATTTCAGGGCGGATGCCGATGTCGATGAGGCGCGAAACCGCGCCGAGCGCGGAATTGGTGTGCAGGGTGGAGAAGACCTGGTGGCCGGTCATGGCGGCGCGGAAGGCCATGGTGGCGGTCTCTTCGTCGCGGATTTCACCGATCAGGATGATGTCCGGGTCCTGGCGCAGGATGGCGCGGATGCCGCCGGCGAAGTCCAGGCGCACGTTGTCGCTGATCGCCGTCTGGCGTATGCGGCTCATGGGGTATTCCACCGGATCTTCCAGGGTCATGATGTTGACGTCCTCGGTGTTCAGGTGATTGAGCACCGAGTACAGCGTGGTGGTCTTGCCCGATCCCGTCGGTCCGGTCACCAGCAGAATGCCCTCCGGTCGCGCCACCATGAGCCGCAGGTTGTTGAGCACGTCCTCCTCCAGACCGAGTTGATCCAGCGCGACGATGCCTTTCTGCCGATCCAGGATGCGCAGCACGATGTTCTCGCCGTGCACGGTCGGCAGCGTGGCCACGCGGAAGTCGATGGGGTGGCCCATCAGCGACAGCGAGATGCGCCCGTCCTGCGGCGCCCGCATCTCGGCGATATCCATCCCCGACATGACCTTGAGCCGCACGGCGATCGCCGGCCAGTAATTCTTGTGCAGGCTGCGGATCTGACGCAGCACGCCGTCGATACGGTAGCGGAAGCGCAGGAAGCCCTCCTCCGGTTCGAAATGGATGTCGGAGGCGCCGCGTTTGACCGCGTCGCCGAGCAGGGCGTTGACCAGCCGCACCACCGGCTGGCTGTACTCGCCGCTGTCCATCTCCAGGCTGGCATAGTCGATCTCGCCGGTCTCGATCTCCTGCAGGATGCCGTCGACCGACAACTCATAACCGTAGAAGCGTTCGATGGCCTTGTCGATCTCCGTGTCGATGGCCAGCACCGGCACGATCTCGACGTCGCCGCCGAGCAGGGCGGCGAGTTGATCCAGCACCACGACGTTGAAGGTGTCCGCCATGGCCACGGACAGGCGGTTGCGGTTCATGTCATAGGTCAGCGGCAGGACGCGGAAACGGCGGGCGGCATCCTTGGGCAGCAGCTTGATGGCCTCGTTGTCGGCCACCACTTTTTCCAGATCGACGCTTTGCTGGCCCAGCGCGCCGCCGAGCACGTCGAGGATGACGGCTTCGGTGGCGAACCCGAGGCGTACGAGAATCTTGCCGAGGTGTTCCTTCTGCTTTTTCTGCTCGGTGAGGGCGATGCGGATCTGGTCGTGGCTGACCACGCCCTTCTCCACCAGCAGTTCACCGATGCGCAGCGTGGGCTGTTGCTTGGGGTTCAGATCAGCCATTCACGCGCATCCGATAGCATGATTGCAATTGCATGATGGCTCCGGCCCTCGCACGGCAACCGTGTCTTGGTGATGCAACGCATCTCACGGGGATTCTTGAGATGAGTTCTAGCCAGGCTCCTGATCATTCACGGTGGGCCTCCGCCGCCGGCATCGGACAGGGCCTGGATGCGGCCCAGGACCTGGTCCGTGGCAAAGTTGACCGGCCGTTTGCCGGCCAAATCCAGCGCCATTCTGTAGTAATTGAGCGCTGTTTTCCGCTCACCCAGGTGGTCCAGACTCACCGCCAGATTGTATACGTAATCGGTGTTGCTGGAATCCTGTTTATAGGCGTCAAAATAAGCCTGCTGTGCCTCCGGCCAGCGCCCCTCGCGGGCGTAGACGTTGCCCAGGAGATAATGCACGTTGGCGGCGTGGGGATCCTGCTGGAGCAACAGCTTGAGATCGCTTTCATCGGCAATGGTCGGCTGCTCGCGGCGCAGCGCGGTCCATGCCGCCTGTGCGTAGGCATCGTTGGGGTCCAGATGCAACAGCCGGCCGTACACTTCCGCCGCTCCGGCGCGATCGCCGCGCCGTTGCTGGATCGCCGCCAGGCCCAGCAGGGCATCGCGTTGATCCGGCTGCTTGTCCAGCACCTCGCGGTAGAGTTGTTCGGCGCGCCAGTAGTCCGCGGCCTGGTAGGCGCCATAGGCCTCTTGAATTTTCGGATTGACGGCCTTGCCGCCGCGCACCGTACTGATCTTGATCTCGCCCGGTGAGACGTCATACATCGAGGCGGTGGCCTGGTTCTGATCGGCGGCGGTGACTTGCCCTTTTGATTTGGATGGTTTTGCCCTGGTCGGTTTTTCCTGCGATCGTTTCTCCCGGGGTGGCGTTCCCGCGACGGATTTCTCCAACGGCTGACTCTTCGCGATATCCGCCGCCACGGGCGCTTGTTCCGTTTGGGGGGCGGGCGCCTCTGCGGTTTCCTTTTTTTCCTCGGGCATCGGCGCGGCGTTCTCGGTCGGCGTGGGCGGGTTGGCTGCCATCTGATTTTCGACGGCGGTCTCTGGCGGTGGAGAGGGGGACGTGGATTCAGTGTTGGAGGACGGAGCTTGCTCCGCCGCGGGCGGCGCAAGCGCGCCGGCCTGTTCCAGATTCCCCTGGGGCTGCACTTCCGGAAGTGTTGGCGGTCCGTGTGCGAGACCCGTGATCGCGGAGGCGGGCAACTGGCGCACCGCGGGTACCGTCATCTGGTACCGGACCCAGAAATAACCCGCGGCAATGGTTATGGTCACCACCATCAACGCGGCAATCATGCCGATCGGCGAACGGCGGCGCGAGGGACGGGCAAAGACCGCTTGCGCGGTCACGGGCGTATCCCTCAACAGATTCGCGCGCCCCGATGCCTGCGGGAGTCCCGCGGCATCGCCATCATCGACGCCCATCTCGGCGGTTGCCGCTTCAGCGGATGACACCGACGATGGCGGCTCCATCAGCACCGATGTCTGCTCGAATGGAGCGGGATGGGTCTCGGACAGCGCGGTGGGCGGTTCCGTGAGGCTGATGGGCTCACCGTAGTCGTATTGCTCCTCCGCCGCCAGATCGATCTCATCGCCCCGGCCGGGCATGACCTCTTCGCTCGGAGAGGGCGCGATAAAGCGGTCGGCTTCCTCCTGCGCCGCGGACGAAGCGGCGGGTGGCAAAGGTTGGGGGGAGGGTGTCCGCTCTATGGGCTCCAGACTCAAGCGGCTGGTGTCGAACGTGCCGGTGTGCGGCGGCACGGGCGCCTCGCCCGGTGTGGCGCGACCGGCGCTCGAAGCAGCGGCATGTTCGCCGGTCCGCTGCGTTTGCAGGTTTTGCTGTTCGAAGGCGGCCTTCTTTTTTTCCGCTTCCGCCTTTTTCAGCGCCTCCATGAGCAGGCTCATAGACTCAAGACCTCACGGTGCGGGATTGCCGGTCTGCTCGGGCGGTTTGACAACGCCGGTGTCAAAGGGGGGATTCAGGAAGGGCTTGTAAGACTTGAAATCGCCGTTGAGGCTGGCGTCTTTGATCACCGTGGGTCGCAGGAAGACGACCAGTTCTTTTTTCACGTAGTTGTTGTCGCGCTGTTTGAACAATTCTCCAAACGGGAAAATATCCTGCAACCAGGGAACACCCTGCGTCGTGGCTCTAATGTCGTCGGTCATCAATCCGCCCAGCACCGCGGTCTGACCGCTGTTGACCCGCAGCAGCGATTCCATCTCCCGCGTCTGGATCACCGGTATCTGATTCGAGATAGGAGTGGCCAGCGGTGTTCCGTTGGGCGCAAATTGCAGCGACGGATTGGGGTCGGCTACAAATCCGTTTATTCGCGTGATTGTGGGACGGACATTCAACATGACGGCGCTGTTTTCGTTGATCTGCGGCGTGACGCTCATGATGAGACCGACCGGGACGGTGTGGATGTTGGTCTGGAACGTGGAGTTTTGCGCCCCGGTTTGCCCGGCAACGACCGTGTTCGTCGTGATGGTGAAATAAACCTGATTGTCCACCACCTTGAGCAGCGCGGTCTGGTTGTTAAGCACCATCAACTTGGGGCTCGACAACACCTTTACATCGCCAAACTCCTTGAGCAGACTCAAGGTCACATCGGTAGTATTTCCGTTGTAATTGAAGGTGAAAAACTGCCCCAACGACGCCGGATTGAAGGGGGTCGCCGCCCCCCCGCCGGCCACGGCGGAGGCTACGTTGATCTTGAACTGCGACCCGAGTGAGCCCGCGACTTTGCTCCAGTTGATGCCGGCGGTGTAACGATCATTCAGGGTTACTTCCACGATGGTGGCCTCGACCAGCACCTGCCGTTCGGCGCTGGCCATCACTTGATCAAGCAGCTTCTGTATCTGGGCCTGCTGGCGGGAATTGGCCAGCACGGTAATCACGCCGGTTTCCGGATTGGGAATGACGGACTTTGAAATCGGCACGCTGCCGGGCGAGTTTGTAGCGGTTGGCGTCTCTCCGACAATTGCGATCATATTATTTACCAGCGTCGCCCAGAAACGCTGGTTGGAGGTGCTGGTGACGCTGGTGGTGGAATTGTTCTGGCCGCCGCCACTGGTACTGCCGCCGCTCGTGCCGCCGCCGGTCCCTCCCGCCGCTACATCGGTGCCACCGGTGCCCGTCACCTGCGTGGAGACCGCCTCGGTATTGGTCGTGTCCCGTGACATGTTGACAAAATTGACCTTGTAGGTCTGGAAGTACGGTGTGTCGGGGGTAATCACGATGGTGCCGCTCTTGATCTCATAACGCAGGTTTACCTGTTCGGCGATGCGTTCCAGGATCTGCGGCAGCGTCTGCTGCACGGCATTGAGCGTAACCACGCCGGTGATCGCCGGATTGACATCCACGTTCATGCCGGCATCGCGCGCGACGGCGAACAGCAGCTCTTTCACCGGCACTTCGTTGACGACTACGGTGTAGCGCTCGGGCTCGGCGGTGGGTTGCGGTGCCGGCAATGCCGGCGGATTTTCAACAACACTGGGGATGGGCGTCGCCGTGGCCGGCGTTTCCGGTTCGGCCTGGATGTGGCCCGTGGAGGTATCGCGGGGCGCAGTCACCAGTTGGGCGCATGCACCCATCATCCCCGCGAGCATAATTATCAGATAACGCTTCATTCCCCCCGTACCACACCCTCGCAGGTTGTTATCTACGGTCTTATGCCCGCCGTCTGAGTTAAAGGCGATTATCAACGCGAATCTCTAAGCATCGTATCTGACTAAATAATCATTATCAACTAGTTGTAGTAATTCTTCAGGCCCGGACGCGGAAAAATTCAACCCGCGTTTTTACTCCCCGGTCAGGGTTTAGTTTGCAGACGGTGTCGCGCCTGTCGAACCCGCCAGATACTTGCCGGCCGTGGAACGTCCATCCTGCAGTTGAGATGCCCCCAGACTTCCAGGCACTGTCCCGGGGAGGTTCTTCATCATGGCTGGCGGCTCCGGAAATCTGAAGGGCGTATCCGTCAACCACCCGTAAAGCGCGGCACCCAGCACCACCAGCAGACCCGCAGCCACCGCCCACGGCCACCATCGGGTCGAGGGTTCAACGTGATATTCGCTATCACGCGCGGCGATCAGCACTTGCTTGCGATCAATGCGGGTGGCGTTCTCCGCATAGGCCGCCAGCATGGCCTTGTCGGCGAGGATGTTGATGCGCCGGAGCAGGCCACGCGAATGACGGGCGATGGCACGCACGGCCGCCGGCGTGAAAAGCTCGCCGGCGCGATACCCGCTCGCCAGCAGACGCGAGTTGATGTAGGCGCGGATTTCCTCCTCCGAGAACGGCTCCAGGTAAAAATGATAGGTGATGCGCTCGCGCAACTGGCGGATCTCGTGCTGCGCCAGGGTTTCATCCAGTTCCGGCTGCCCGAACAGTACGATTTGCAGCAGTTTATCCTCGCTGGTTTCGAGATTGGTCAGCAGGCGGATTTCCTCCAGTGTGGCCACCGGCATGCTTTGCGCCTCTTCGATGAACACCACCACCCGGCGGTTGTCGGCGTGCTTGCGTAGCAGGAAATCCTGTAACACCTGCAACACCTTGAGCCGGTCATCGTCACTGCCCACTGGTAATTTCAATTCAAAGGCAATGGCATGCAGGACATGTTCCGGGGCCAGCCGCGGATTGGCGAAATAGACAATCTCGACATTCCTGGGCAGTTCCACTTCCAGCATGCGGCAGAGCATGGTCTTGCCGCTCCCGACCTCGCCCAACACCTTGACGATGCCCTCACCGCTGGTAATCGCATAGATCAGCGCATCCAGCGTCGCGCCGCGATTGCCGCCGGTGAAAAACAGCCGTGGATCCGGCGTAATCTTGAACGGCGCCTGTCTGAGCCCGAAATATTTATAATACATTTTGCTATCACCGCCGCGGTCAGTTACCGATGTGAATCCCCAGTCGCTGCAACCGGCTGTAGAGATGTGTGCGGTTCACACCGAGCAGTCGCGCCGCCTTGCTGATGTTGCCGCCGCTCAAGCGCAGCGCCGCCTGGATGTAGCGTCGTTCCCATTCTGCCAAGGTTTCCTCGAGGATAAAACCGGCGCGCTGAAGTGCCTGCTCGGCCTCCATCCCGCCATTCTGATCCCCTGCGTTCGGGATACACTCGGTCTCCAGTTCCGCCTCGATCTCCGACGCGCCGACGCTGCGGCTGGCGTATTTGGCGGACAACCGGATGACGATGTTGCGCAGTTCGCGCACGTTGCCGGGGAAACCGTACCGGCGCAGCCGTTCCGCGCCCTCCTTGGTGAGCGTAAATGATGGCATCCGGCCCGCGTACAGCGTGCGAAACATCTCAAACAGGCTCAGCGCATCGCCTTCGCGCTCGCGCAGCGGCGGCACACGCACGGTCAGCACGCCAAGGCGGTGATACAAATCGGGCCGGAAGCGGCCGGCGCGCACCTCTTCGCGCAGATCGCGATTGGTGGCGGCCAGGATGCGGGCCTCCGTGCGGCGCGGTTCGGTTTCACCGATGCGATAATACTCGCCGTTCTCCAGCACGCGCAGCAGCTTGGGTTGCAGGCTCAGGGGAAACTCGCCGATTTCGTCCAGAAATAACGTGCCCCCGTGGGCTTGCTCGAAAAACCCCGGCTTGGCGGACTCGGCGCCGGTAAAGGCGCCGCGGGCATGGCCGAAAAGCTGCGCCTCCAGCAACTCCGGCGTGAAGGCGGCGCAATTGATGGCCAAAAATTTTTCTTCCGAGCGATCGCTCTCCGCGTGGATCGCCTGCGCAACCAACTCCTTGCCACTGCCGGATTCACCCTCAATCAGCACCGGAAAGGGCGTCTTGGCAAACTGGCGGATGAGTGCCCGCAGGGTGCCCATGGCCGGACTGTCGCCGAGCAGGCGCGCGGGGCTGGGTTGCGTTTCCTCCGGCTGTTCGGCGGCAAGCATCATCTGCTGGTATTCCAGCCGCGATTTCAACAGGCCGATATCGCAGGGTTTGGGGACGAAATCTACCGCGCCCAAGGTCAGCGCATGGCGGATGTTGGCGCGCTCGTTCTGGCCGGACAGCACTAGGATCTTCATCCTTCGGTTGAACGCCAGTAGATCCTCCACCAGCGCGAAGCCTTCCTCCGGCGCGTGCGGCGCCGGCGGCAGACCTAGATCAACCAGCGCCAGCGACGGTGGGGGCGAAGATCGGCGCAGCAGGCTTCTGACCTCGCCGCGCGTGGCGGCGGTCAGCACTTGATAGCGGTCTTCAAGAACGAAGCGGAGGGATTCGATGATTAGCGGATCATCATCGACAAGCAGGAGCAGGGGCCGCTCAGCGGCTCGATCAGCTGTTTGCAGAGAGCTCATCACCAGTCGGTAAACATACGCTGTTCCATGCTCACCGGCAACCGACCTGAGGTTCAGCACCCCTTGGATTTTTGTTACGCGCCGAGCGGCAGCCGACCGGCTTGAATCAAATCCACCACCGCAGCAGCGGCGACCGGACGGCTGTAGTAGAAACCCTGGCCCAAATCACAACCACAGGCGCGCAGCCGCGATGCCTGCTCGGCGGTCTCGACGCCCTTGGCCACCACCTGGAAACCAAGCTTGTGGGCAATGGCCACGGTGGCTGCAAGAATGACCGTGGTGTTGGCGTCGGTGACGACGTCGCGCACGAATTGAATGTCGAGATTGAGGGTCTGCGGCTTGTAGCGCTTGAGGTGGGACAGGGAGGAATGGCCGCTGCCGCAGTCATCGATGGCCACCGACACGCCCAGCATCCGCAATTGCGCCAATCGTTCCAGTTGCCTTTCATCGCTGTCGAGAATGAGGTTCTCGGTCAGTTCAAGACACAGCCGTTCCGCGGGCAGACCCGTCTTCTTGAGCACGGCGGCGACCATCTCCGCCAAACGGCCTTCCTTGAGTTGTGGCCCGGACCAATTGATGTGCAGGGGCAGCGGTGCCATCCAGACGACGGCGGCGCTGCAGGCCTCGCGCAACATCCACTCTCCGAAGGCGACGATCAGACCCGTCCCTTCGGCCATGGACAGAAAATCCCGCGGTAAAACCAGTTCTCCGTTACGACGCCAGCGCAGCAATGCTTCAAAGGCGACGATATGGCCGCCGTCCATGTTAACGATGGGCTGATATTCCAGCAGCAGTTCATTACCATACAACGCACGTTGCAATGCCGTTTCCTGATCCAGCCAGTCGGCGGCTTGCTGCGCCAGTTCGGCGCCGAAAAACTGCACTCGGTTGCGGCCCGCGGCTTTGGCAACGTGGAGGGCGTTATCGGCATTCCGCAGCAATGTGTGCGCATCCCCGCCATCCCCGGGATGGATGCTCACTCCGGCGCTCAACGTCACCATCAATTCCCTGCCGGCCAGAACCAGCGGCCGGCTCACCGCCGCGCGCAGTTTGCCCATGAGGCGCATGACATTCTGAAAGTTGTCCATGTCCGGCAACACCAGCACAAATTCATCTCCGCCCAGCCGCGCGACGCAGTCGCTGTCCCGCAGCATCCCCTTGAGGCGGGCGGCCACGGTCTTCAACAATTCATCACCGGCTTCGAAACCCAGATCGTCATTGACCTGCTTGAAATGATCGAGATCCAGAAACACCACCGCCAGCAAGCGGCGGTGGCGGCGTGCTTGGGCAAGCAGGCGATCCAGGTCCGCCCGTAATTGGACGCGGTTGGCCAGACCGGTCAGTGGATCATGGCAGACGAGGTGGGCCTGCTCATATTCGGCCTTTTTGCGATCGCTGATATTGTGGATTTGATACAGATAACACACCGGCTGCCCGGCTTCGCGCAGAATGGAAACATGGACCAGCGTCCAGATGATCTGTTTGCCATCGCGGTGCAGATAGCGTTTCTCGAACTGCGCCGTCGGTATTTGATTCGACAGCAGATTACGAAGCTGATCCTGCTCCTGCGGCAGATCGCCGGGGTAGCTGACCGCCGCGTGCGTTCTTGTCTGCAACTCGTGCAATTCATAACCAAGCATGGTCGCCAGCGCGGCATTGGCCTGCAGAAAACGGCCGTCCAGCGCCACCATCGCCATGCCGGAGGGCGCCAGTTCGAAAAACAGCCGCGCCCGCTCCTCATCGTCGCGCAGTCGCGCCTCGCGCCGCAACCGCTCGCCGGCTTCGCGCGCCACCACCACCGCGCCCGCCAGTCTTCCGTCCTCGCCGCGCAGCGGGGCGGCGGCGCAATCCACCGGTACGGGCGCGCCATCGCGATTCAGCAGGTGCGCCCCATGCTCGATGCCGACCACCGTGTTCTCGCGCAGTGCCCGCCGCGATGGCGACATGATGGGTGCGCCCGCGGTGCCCGTGCTCAAACGCAGCACCTGCTCCACCTCACGGCCCCGCGCATCCTCCGCCTTCCAGCCGGTCAGTGTCTCGGCCACGGGATTCAGATAGATGATCCGCGCCTCGATATCGGTCGCAATCACGGCTTCGCCGGCGCAACGCATGGTGGCGGCAAACCACTGCTCGGATTCGCTCAACTCCCGTTCCAGCCGTGATTTGTACAACGCCACCTCGACGGCGGCGCGCAATTCCTTCGCCTGAAAGGGCCGGGTGAGATGGCCGTAGGGCATGATTCCGGTTTCTGTGGGCGGGGAAACGGAGCGATCGCCGGGGGCGATGAGAAACACCACCGGAACGTTGAATCCGCGGCTGATCTGTATGGCCGTTCCATTGCCACCCATCGATCCCTCGAGCCGGATGTCCATCAGCACCAGCGACGGTTTTTTCTCGCGCACCAGGGTGATGGCCTCTTCGCCCTCCGCCACCGTACCGATCACGAGATAGCCGAGAGACTCGAGTTGCTGTCTGAGATCCATCGCTATGATGGCCTCATTCTCCACTACCAATACGGTAGTTCGCGGCAGGTTCACCGGCGCGGGGGTAATGCTGTGCTGCATGGCGCTGCTCCTTATAACAACTTAAACATCCGCAGCTGCCCCTTCTTTATAATTATTTTTTTATTATAACCGGTTGACGACCTCGGTTGGAATTAACGTTTCCCGGCAACGGCTTGCCGGCCCTCACGTACGTCCAGGCCGAGGTTCCTCCAGACGGTCTCGGAGGCCTCGGCCTGGTTCATGGTATAGAAGTGCAATCCCGGCGCGCCCCGTTCCAGGAGCCGTGCGCACAACTGCGTGGTGACGTCGATGCCGAAGGCACGGATGGCGGTACGATCATCGCCGAAATCGCGCAGGCGTTTGATGATCCAGCGCGGGATTTCGGCGCCACAAGCGTCCGAGAATCGCACCAATTGAGTATAGTTGATGATGGGCATGATGCCGGGCGTAATGGGGATATTTATGCCAAGTCGCTCACAATCCTCGACAAAACGGAAGTAGGCGTCGGCGTTGTAGAAATACTGCGTGATGGCTGCGTTCGCGCCGGCATCCACCTTGCGCTTGAAGTTCCTCAAGTCGTCCTGCTGCGAGACAGCCTGTGGATGCACCTCCGGATAGGCCGCCACCTCGATATGAAACACCCCGCCGGTCTCCCTGCGGATGAATTCCACCAACTCGTTGGCGTAGCGCAGTTCGCCGTAGTTGGCGGTACCGGAGGGCAGATCGCCGCGCAGGGCGAGGATGTGGGTGATACCCGCCGCCTTGTAGCGCTGGAGTACCTCGCGGATGGTGGTGAGCGGCGTGCCGATACAGGAGACGTGCGGCACCGCCTCGAGACCGGTCACCTTGTGGATCTCCTGCACCGTTTCGAAGGTCAGTTCGCGGGTGCTGCCGCCGGCACCGAAGGTCACCGAGAAAAAATCAGGTTTCAGCTTCGCCAGGCGATCACGCGTGGTTTGCAATTTACCGACGGCCTCCGGCGTCCGCGGCGGGAAAAACTCAAAGCTGAAGAGCCGCCTGAAACTGGCTTGCGATTTCATGGTGCGTTTGCAACGAGCCGGTTCAATAGCGGTAATGTTCCGACTTGTAGGGGCCGGCCTTGGGTATGCCGATATATCTGGCCTGTTCATCGGTCAGCTCGGTCAGCATCGCGTCGAGCTTCTTCAACTGCAAGCGCGCGACCTTCTCGTCGAGGTGCTTGGGCAGGATGTACACGCCGACCGGATATCTGTCGGTGTTGTTGTAGAGTTCGATCTGCGCCAGCACCTGGTTCGCGAAAGACGAACTCATCACATAACTCGGATGACCGGTGGCGCAACCGAGGTTCACCAAACGGCCCTGGGCCAGCAGGATGATGCGCCTGCCGTCGGGGAAGATGATGTGATCGACCTGCGGTTTGATGTTCTCCCACTGATATTTTTTCAGTGAAGCAACGTCGATCTCATTGTCGAAGTGGCCGATGTTGCAGACAATGGCATTGTTCTTCATGCGCGCCATGTGCGCATGCGTGATGACATTCACGTTGCCGGTGGCGGTGACGAAGAGATCGGCCTTGTCCGCGGCCCAGTCCATCGTCACCACCTTGTAGCCCTCCATCGCCGCCTGCAAAGCACAGATCGGATCAATCTCGGTCACCCACACCTGGGCCTGCAGACCGCGCAACGCCTGCGCGCTGCCCTTGCCCACCTCGCCGTAGCCCGCCACCACAGTCACCTTCCCGGCGACCATCACGTCGGTGGCGCGCTTGATGCCGTCCACCAGCGACTCGCGGCAGCCGTAGATGTTGTCGAACTTCGATTTGGTCACGGAGTCGTTGACGTTGATGGCCGGGAACAGCAGCCGCCCCTCCTTGTGCATCTGGTACAAACGGTGCACACCGGTCGTGGTCTCCTCGGTCACGCCCCGGATGTCCCTGACCATGGCCGAATACCAGCCGGGTTGGGAGGCCAGTCTTTTCTTAATCGCGCCATAAAGTGATTTCTCCTCGTCACTGGACGGCTTGGTGAGTATCGAAGCATCCTTCTCCGCCCGGACGCCGAGATGCATGAGCAGCGTTGCATCGCCGCCGTCGTCCAGGATCATGTTCGGCCCGAGTTTGCCGAATTCGAAGATCCTGTGGGTGTAGTCCCAGTATTCATCCAGTGTTTCGCCCTTGCGCGCGAACACCGGCGTGCCGCCGGTGGCTATCGCGGCGGCGGCGTGATCCTGGGTGGAAAAGATGTTGCACGAGGCCCAGCGCACTTCCGCGCCCAGCGCCTTCAGGGTTTCGATCAGCACCGCCGTTTGGATGGTCATATGCAGGGAACCCGCGATGCGCGCGCCCTTGAGCGGTTTCTGCGCGGCGTATTCCTCGCGGATGGCCATCAGGGCGGGCATTTCGCCCTCGGCGATGGCCATCTCCTTGCGTCCCCAAGGGGCCAGTGACAAATCAGCGACGTAAAAGTCGCTGTGAGCAGCGGTATTGCGTGGAGTCGGATTTGCGGCGCCCATCTCGCGCCCTCCTTTCTATAACAAGAAGTTTGCGAGCGCCGTTGCCTTTGGACCTGCCGTCTTGAGCCTGACGTCGATAACGACGCTGCAACGCTCCTCAAGCCGACGATATAATCATAGCGCAGCCGTGCCTTGCTGCAAAGCTGCGTTTATCGCAACGCCGCCCGCAGTGCGGTGGCCTTGTCTATACGTTCCCAAGTGAATTCGGGCTCCGCGCGGCCGAAATGACCATAGGCGGCGGTCTTGCCGTAAATCGGGCGCAGCAACTTCAGCATTTTCACGATGCCGCGCGGCCGCAGATCGAAATGTTTCTGCACCAGCGCGGCGAGTCTCTCGTCGCTCAGTTTGCCGGTGCCATACGTGGTCGCCATCACCGAGGTGGGCTTCGCCACGCCGATCGCGTAGGAAACCTGGATCAAACAGCGTGAGGCGAGACCGGCGGCCACGATGTTCTTCGCCGCGTAGCGCGCGGCATAGGCGGCGGAGCGATCGACCTTGGTCGGGTCCTTGCCGGAAAATGCGCCGCCGCCGTGCGGTGCGGCGCCGCCGTAGGTGTCAACGATGATCTTGCGCCCGGTGAGTCCGCAATCGCCCTGGGGACCGCCGACCACGAAACGACCAGTGGGATTGACGAGGTACTTCACCTTCCCGCGCATCATTTTTTTCGGCAGAACCGGCTTGATGATTTCCTCGATCACCGCCTCGCGGATCTGTCTATGGCTCACGTCCGGGGCATGCTGGGTGGACAATACCACGGTATCGACGGAACGCGGCCGGCCATCCACGTAGCGCAGCGTCACCTGCGATTTGGCGTCGGGCCGCAGCCATGGGAGTTTCCCGGTCTTGCGCAATTTCGACTGGCGCTCGACCAGGCGGTGGGCGTAATAAATGGCCGCCGGCATAAGCTGCGGAGTTTCATCGCAGGCGTAGCCGAACATCATCCCTTGATCGCCCGCGCCCTGATCGAGGTTGTCATCGTAGGCGCGGTTCACGCCCCGGGCGATATCCGGCGATTGCTTGTCATAGGCCACCAGCACGGCACACCCCTTGTAGTCGATGCCGTATTCGGTGCTGTCGTAGCCGATCATCCTGATGGTCTCGCGCGCCACGGCGATGTAATCGACATTTGCCTTGGTCGTAATCTCGCCCGCCAGCACGACCAGGCCGGTGTTGCAAAGAGTTTCGGCGGCCACGCGCGAATGCACGTCTTGTGCGAGAATGGCGTCCAGGATGGCGTCCGAAATCTGATCGGCGACCTTGTCGGGATGACCCTCGGACACCGACTCCGAGGTGAAGAGATAATCGTTTGGCATGCACTATTCCTGTCGGGACATGACGAAAGGCGGAGTAGTCTACCCGCGTAAAGGCAAGAATGGTACTGAAGGAGGCGGCATATCATGGCGCTGATACATACCCCCGTCTGTGATTTCGGCGCCAATGCGCCGGACTTCCGCCTGCCTGATCCGGATGGCAAACAGTGGTCCCTGCAGGATTGCCGCGGCGAGCGCGGCACGCTGGTCATGTTTATCTGCAATCACTGTCCATACGTGCAGGCGGTGGGCAGGCTGATCGCCGCCGACACCCGCGCCCTGCTTGAGCACGGCGTGCGATCAGTCGCCGTCATGCCCAATGATTACCGCGCTTACCCGGAGGATGCGCCCAAGCATATGCGCGCACTGGCCGCCGAGCTTGGTTTCTCATTCCCCTATTTGATCGATGAAACGCAGAACGTCGCGCGTGCCTATGGCGCCGTCTGCACGCCGGATTTCTTCGGTTACAACGCCGATCTGAAACTGCAATACCGGGGGCGGCTGGACGCCACTACACCCGGCCGGCCTGCGCCCAAGGGCACGCCGCGGGAGCTACTTGAGGCCATGATCGGCGTCGCCCGCAACGGACAGGGACCCTGGGATCAGACCCCGAGTCAGGGCTGCTCCATTAAATGGCGGGAAGCGTGATTTTTCCGCCGTCGGCTGCGTCCCGCTCCGGCGTTCACCCACCCCTGTTTTACTTGCCCCTCGCGCATGGCTGCGGGACAATGGCGCCCTTTTTGATGCGGCACGGCTTCATCCCCCTGCCGTGTTTCCGATGAAAACCGAAAGTTGAGCATGACATCCACATCCGCGCAGATAGCGCCGGCGGAGGCCGTTCCCACACGGCGCGAGCTGGCCAATGCGATCCGGGCGCTCGCCATGGACGCCGTACAACAGGCCAACTCCGGTCATCCCGGTGCGCCCATGGGCATGGCCGATCTGGCCGAGGTGCTGTGGAACGATTTTCTGAGGCACAACCCGGCCAACCCGCATTGGATCGATCGCGACCGCTTCGTGATGTCGAACGGTCACGGCTCCATGCTGCTGTACGCGCTGCTGCATCTGTCCGGTTACGACCTGCCGATGGAGGAAATCAAACACTTCCGGCAGTTGCACTCGAAGACTCCCGGGCACCCCGAATACGGCTCGGCGCCCGGGATCGAGACCACCACCGGGCCGCTGGGACAGGGTTTTGCCAATGCGGTGGGGATGGCCATCGCCGAGCGGGCGCTGGCCGCACATTACAACCGCGACGGACTCACGCTCATCGATCATTACACCTATTTCAGCGTCGGCGACGGCTGCCTGATGGAAGGTGTCTCCCACGAGGCCGCCTCGCTCGCCGGCACGCTGAGGCTCGGCAAACTTGTCGGCTTCTATGACGACAACAGCATCTCCATAGACGGTGAAGTGCAAGGCTGGTTCACCGACGACACGCCCAAACGCTTCGAGGCCTACGGCTGGCAGGTCATCCGCAACGTGAACGGCCATGATCCAGAGACAGTGCTACGCGCGATCAAAAAAGCACGGCGCGCCAAGGATCAGCCGAGTCTCATCTGCTGCAAGACCATCATCGGCTGCGGGGCGCCCACCAAGCAGGGTACCGAGGCCTGTCACGGCGCCGCCCTGGGCGCCGATGAGGTGGCCCGCGCCCGTGCGCAACTCAACTGGACCCATCCACCCTTCGTCATCCCGCCGGAAACCTATGCGGCCTTCGATGCGCGTGAGCGCGGCGCGCGGGCGGAGAAAAAATGGCTGCGCACCCTGCGCGCCTATCGCAAGGTGTATCCGGAACTGGCGGCGGAGTTCGAGCGCCGCGTCGCGGGCCAGCTGCCCGCCGACTGGCCTGAGAAATCGGGAGCCTATATCCACACCGTGGCCGTCAAAATGGAAACCATCGCCTCACGCAAGGCCTCGCAGAATGCCCTCAACGCCTACGCCGCATGGCTGCCGGAACTGATCGGCGGCTCCGCCGATCTGACTGAATCGAACCAGACGCTCTGGTCGGGCTCAAAAATCATGTCTGGAAAACAGGCTGACGGTAACTATATCCATTTCGGCGTGCGTGAATTTGCCATGACTGCGATCATGAACGGGCTCGCGTTACACGGTGGTTTCATTCCCTACGGCGGCACCTTCCTGGTGTTTTCCGATTACGCCCGCAATGCCGTGCGTCTCTCGGCGCTGATGAAGCTGCGCTGCATCCATGTCTATACGCATGACTCCATCGGCCTGGGAGAGGACGGCCCCACCCACCAGCCCGTCGAGCATGCCGCTTCACTGCGGCTGATGCCGAACATGAGCGTATGGCGACCGTGTGATGCGACCGAATCCGCGGTCGCCTGGGCCTGCGCGCTGGAGCGGCGCGACGGTCCCACCGCACTGCTGTTTTCGCGTCAGAATCTGCCGGCACAGCCACGAAACGAAAAGCAGATCGCCGCCATCCGCAAGGGTGGTTACGTACTTCTGGAACCGCCGCGCCCGCCCGAAGCCATCGTGATCGCCACTGGTTCGGAGATCGCGCTGGCCATGGCCGCCGCCAGGAAACTCAACGATCAGGGCCGCGCTGTGCGCGTGGTATCGATGCCCAGCACCGATCGATTTGACGCGCAGGACGCCGCCTATCGCGAGTCTGTGCTGCCACCATCGCTCCGCGCCCGCGTGGCGGTCGAGGCCGGCGTGCGGGATTACTGGCGCAAGTACGTCGGCTTGGATGGCGCCGTCATCGGTCTCGACCGTTACGGTGAATCCGCGCCCGGCAATACGGTGTTCGCCTATTTAGGCTTCACCGTCGAGGCGGTTGTCGGCGCCCTGGAACAAACACTGAAAATATAATCCGGAGAAGTGGCATGGCCATCAAGGTGGGCATCAACGGTTACGGGCGCATCGGCCGCAACACGCTGCGCGCGTTGTATGAAGCGCAGCGCCAGCGGGAAATTCAGATCGTCGCCATCAATGATCTGGGCGACGCAAATACCAACGCCCACCTGACGCGCCATGACAGCGCGCACGGCCGTTTCCCTGGAGAAATCAGGGTCGATGGCGATTCCATGATCGTCAACGGCGACCGCATCCGCGTGCTGGCGGAGAAGGATCCCGCGAAGCTCCCATGGACCCTGCTGGGCGTGGAGTTTGTCTTCGAATGCACCGGCCTCTTCACCACCCGCGAGAAGGCCGGCCTGCACCTCAAGGGCGGCGCGAAAAAGGTCATCATCTCGGCGCCGGCTGGCGATGAAGTCGATGCCACCGTGGTTTTCGGCGTCAATCACGATGTGCTGAAATCGACGCACACCGTCATCTCCAACGCCTCCTGCACCACCAACTGCCTGGCGCCGTTGGTCAAACCACTGCACGAGCACATCGGCGTCACCGCCGGCATCATGACCACCGTGCACTCCTACACCAATGATCAAGTGCTGACCGACGTTTACCACAAGGATCTGCGGCGCGCCCGCTCCGCCACGCAGTCCATGATCCCGACCAAGACCGGCGCAGCCGCGGCCGTGGGCCTCGTGCTGCCGGAACTGAAGGGCAGACTGGACGGCTACGCCGTGCGGGTGCCCACGCTCAACGTGTCGCTGGTTGATCTCACCTTCACCGCCGCGCGCGAGACCAGCAAGACCGAGATCGACGCCGTCATGAAGGCGGCGGCCGAAGGCCCGCTCAAGGGCATACTCGGTTATAACAGCGAGCCGCTGGTTTCCATCGATTTCAACCACGATCCTCGATCGTCGATCTACGAAGCGTCGGAGACGAAGATCATCGGCGGCAAACTGATCAAGGTGCTGTCCTGGTACGACAACGAATGGGGCTTTTCCAATCGCATGCTGGACGTGGCGACGGCCTGGTCCAGGGCGAAGTGAGTCCGACATTCCATGTTGAGCATGAATCACGTCAAGCTGGCCGGGCGCCGCGTGCTCATCCGCGAGGATCTGAACGTGCCCATGGCCGATGGCCGTATCACCGATGACACCCGCATCCGCGCCGCGCTGCCGACGATCAGGCAGGCCGCCGAATCCGGCGCCCGCGTCATCGTCGTCTCCCATCTCGGCCGCCCGAAGGAGGGCGAATCGGATCCCGCGTTGTCGCTCAAACCGGTGGCTGCGCGGCTCTCCGAACTGCTGGGTATGCGCGTGCGGCTGGTAACCGACTGGCTGCGCGGCATCGATGTCACCGAGGGCGAGGTGGTGTTATGCGAGAATGTCCGTTTCGAGGCCGGCGAAAAAAAGAACGACGATGATCTGGCCCGCCGCATGGCGGCGCTGTGTGACGTTTACGTCAATGATGCCTTCGCCACCGCTCATCGCGCCGAGGCCTCCACCTGCGGAATCGCCAAGTACGCCCGCTCTGCCTGCGCCGGGCCACTGCTCGAAGCCGAGATCAAGGCGCTCAAGAAAGTGAAGGATGAACCGGCACGCCCACTGCTGGCCGTCGTCGGCGGGGCCAAGGTATCGACCAAGCTCTCGGTGCTGGAATCGCTGATCAAGTTCGTTGATCAACTCATCGTCGGCGGCGGCATCGCCAACACCTTCATGAAGGCGGCGGGTCTCAAGGTGGGCCGGTCGTTATGCGAAGACGATCTGCTGGATACCGCCCGGCGGCTGATGGCCGCCGCCAAGGAACGGGGGGCGGCGATCCCCCTGCCGGTTGACGTGGTCTGCGCCAAGACCTTGAGCGCCGACGCGCCCGCCGTCGCCAAGGCGTCGACCGAGATTGCCAAAGATGATCTCATCCTCGACGTCGGCCCGAAAACGTCGGCGCAATACGTCGACATGATGAAACAGGCCGCCACCATCTGCTGGAACGGGCCGCTGGGCGTCTTCGAGTTCGATCAATTCGGGCATGGCACGCGGGCACTTGCCGAAGGTATTGCCGCCAGCAACGCCTTTTCCGTGGCCGGCGGTGGCGATACGCTGGCGGCAATCGCCAGGTACGGTGTCGCCGGCAAGATTTCCTACATCTCGACGGCCGGTGGCGCCTTTCTTGAATATCTCGAAGGCAAGACCCTGCCGGCGGTCGCGATCCTGGAGGAACGCGCCCGGGCCATGCCACATCGCTATCATCCCAGCGAAGGTTACTGACGCGCACGCAGGACTCACATGGCACTTCGCCGCACCAAGATTGTCGTCACGCTGGGCCCCGCCTCCGATGACCCGGCTGTCATGCGCCGGCTGATTCAGGCCGGCATGGACGTGGCGCGCATCAATTATTCACACGAGACCCGCGAGAGCCATGAAGCCCTTTTCCAGCTGGTGCGCGAACAGAGCGCGAAATTGAACACCGAAATCGGCATCATTGCCGATCTGCAGGGGCCCAAGATCCGCATTCAGCGCTTTCGCGAGGGCCCGATCTGGCTGGAGGCGGGCGATGAGTTCATCATCGATCCCAAGTGGGATGCCGGCGCGGGCGACGAGCATCACGTCGGCGTCACCTACACGGATCTGCCGCGCGACGTCAAGGCGGGCGACACGCTGATGATCGATGACGGTCGCGTGGTGCTGAAAGTGGAACAGGTCAAGGGGACCGCCGTCCATTGCGTCGTCATGCTGGGCGGTCAGCTTTCGAACAACAAGGGTTTGAACCGGGAGGGCGGCGGCCTTTCGGCGGCGTCCCTGACGCCAAAGGATCGGCAGGATTTGAAACACGCCGTCGCCCAGGGCGCCGATTACATCGCCGTATCCTTCCCGCGCACGGGCGCGGACATTCATGCCGCCCGCAAGCTGGTGGAAAAGGCCGGCGGCAAATGCGGCATCATTGCCAAGATCGAGCGTGCCGAGGCGATTGAACACATCGACGACATCATCGTCGCAGCGGACGGCATCATGGTGGCCCGCGGCGATCTGGGCGTCGAGATTGGCGACGCCCATCTGGCCCCCATGCAGAAGCGGCTCATCCGGCTGGCGCGCGGGAAGAAGCGTCTGGTCATCATCGCCACCCAGATGATGGAATCGATGGTCGAGAATATGATCCCGACGCGCGCCGAGGTCTTCGACGTGGCTAACGCCGTGCTCGACGGCACCGACGCCGTCATGCTGTCGGCTGAGACCAGTGTTGGCAAATACCCTGATGCCGCGGTTGAAGCCATGTCCCGCATCTGCCTGGGCACCGAAGAGCAATGGCGGGAACAGGACGCGCATGTCCAGCTGGACGTGCATTTTGATCGCATCGATGAGGCCATCGCCATCTCGGCGATGTATGCCGCCAACCGTATCGACGCCAGGGCCATCGCCGCCCTGACCGAGACCGGCAACACCTGTATCACCATGTCCCGCATCCACTCGGCCATTCCCATCTTCGCCTTCACGCAACACGAGGCCACCCAGCGCAAGGTCAGGCTGTTCCGCGGCGTTTACCCCGTCAAGTTCGACGTGACACATACGGATTCGCTGGAGATCAACCGGGAACTGGTGGATCTGCTTCTGCAGCGCAAGGTGGTGCAGGAGGGGGATCGCATCATCATCACCAAGGGCGATATTCGTGGCAGCACCGGAGGCACGAACCTGTTAAAAATTGTCCGCATCGGCGACGTGATTGGCCGCTACCAATAGACAGCGCCACTCCTGCGGGCATAATTTGCGCCTATAACTATCCTGCCAATTCGAAGGACATAGACGATGAATACACCGCATTCTGAACTCAATGCCGTGGCCCGCAAGATGGTTGCGCCAGGCAGGGGCATTCTCGCCATTGATGAAAGTTTTCCCAGCATCAAGAAACGGTTCGATTCCATCGGCGTGGAATCCACCGAGGAGGCCCGCCGTGCCTACCGCGAATTGCTGATCACAACCCCCGGCGCCGGCGATTACGTGAGCGGCATGATCCTGTTCGATGAAACGCTGCGCCAGTCGACTGCCAAGGGCGAGAAATTCGTGGAGGCCCTGAACCGCCAGGACATCCTGCCGGGCATCAAGGTGGACACCGGCTCCAAGCCGCTTGCCGGGTTCACCGGCGAAGAAGTCACCGAGGGATTGGACGGCCTGCGCGCGCGCCTCACCGAATACAAAAACATCGGCGCAAAATTCTGCAAATGGCGCGCCGTCATCAACATCGGCGCCGGCATCCCGACGGCGGGCGGCGTACAGGCCAATGCCCACGCGCTGGCACGCTACGCCGCGCTGTGCCAGGAGCAGGGGCTGGTGCCAATCGTGGAGCCGGAGGTGATGATGGAGGGAGATCACTCCATCGAGCGTTGCTATGACGTGACCGTGGAAGTGTTGCGCCGCGTATTCACGGCACTGAGTGATCAGCGCGTGTTGCTCGAAGGCACCATCCTCAAGACCAGCATGGTCATCGCCGGCAAAAAATGTCCGCAGCAGGCGGGTGTGCGGCAGGTCGCCGATATGACGGTGCGTTGTCTGCTCAACGCCGTGCCTGCCGCCCTGCCGGGTGTTGTGTTCCTGTCAGGCGGCCAAAGCGCACAGATTGCCACCGAGCATCTGAACGCCATGAACGCCGGCGGCAGGAAATATCCCTGGCCGCTGTCGTTTTCCTACGGCCGCGCCCTGCAGGATCCCGCACTCAAGGCATGGAAAGGTCAAGCCGCAAACGTGACTGCCGCGCAGAAGGCCCTTTCCCACCGCGAAAAAATGAACAGTCTCGCCTGCGCCGGTCGCTACACCACTGATATGGAAAAGACCGGTTAGAGCGTCATTCGGTAATTTTTAACGGAAAGGTGGGCCCTCCCCACATTCATATTTCCTCGGACACGTACCAAACCCCGCCTGCACCGGCGGCCGGAAGCGGCTAAACTTGAGTAAAAGAATTCCTCCACGTATCGCGGAACCTTTGGTTCGATGCCGGGTTCCTTAAGGTATACACCGCTCACGACGAAAAGAGATAGTCATGGCCATCTTCACCACTGCCTTGCAGACCCTGCCGCTCCCGCAGGACGCACCGATATACCGCATCCGCCCGTCACCCCCTGAAAGGGTCTCCCCCCATGATCCGGCGATCGGGGCCATGACGGATTTCAGGCGCATCAAGCTCATCACCATCTCGCCAGAGGCGACCATCGATGAGGCGATGCAAATGATGATCCACGCCCAGGTGCGGATGCTGATTGTGCTGGACGACAATGGCGCCATGCTGGGACTCATCACCAGCACGGACCTTCTGGGGGAGCGGCCCGTTCAGGTCAGCCAGACGGAACGCATCCCGCACGAGCAGATACTGGTGCGTCAAATCATGACGGCGCGCAGTCAGGTCACGGCCTATGATGTGCGCGACATCGAGCGCGCCCATATCCGTGACGTGGTGGTGGCCATGCGCGACGCTGGGAGGCAGCACATGCTCGTCATTGAACGGGACGCCAGAAGCGGGCGTTACGTGCTGCGCGGCGCCTTCTCGCTTACGCAGATCGGCAAACAGCTGGGCGTGGACATAGAGCCCGGCGAGGTGGCTCAAAGTTTCGCCGAGCTCGAACGCGTCCTTCTGCACGAACACGAAACGGCATGAGGATGGAAACGGTGCAAGTTGACGCTATTGTGGAGGAACAGGATACCCACCTCCTGCTCGGCCCGGTCTACCCCATGGAAAGCCCGCGGGAAAGTTACACCGACCTGATCAAACAGGCGGTGCGGCAGCAGCCCAGGCCGGCGGGGACGGTGTGGGTGGTCACTCATATACGGCCCGCGCGCATGCTTGCCGTCGTGCACGATTTGGACGCCAAACCCGCGTGCCGCGATAAATGGGTGGAGTGCGCCTATATTCAGACCTGCGCCGCCATACAGGCTTACGGCTTCCGTATCGTGGCCCTGCCGCTGCTCGGCACGGTGCATGGTAGAATCGATCCGGCGCGCTCCATGACATTGCTGGAACGGGCCGTCAATCGCACATCATTTATGAATCTTGAGAAACTGCTGATCATCCGCCCTGACCTGACCGAACAGGCCTTGAACTTCTAGGATTGCTCTTAACACACCGGGCGCGACACCTCTGTCCTCGCCCGATTTCCCGCCTTGCGTCATAACCCGGGACGACTGTCAGTACCAGTTTTCCAGCGCAATCTTCCAGCTTCCGTCGGGCTGCTTCTCGAGCACCCTGACGATGCTGCCGCCGACCGGACTGTGTCCCGCTCCGCGCGGCACGGCCGACCAGTAGCCGCTAAGATACAGTTCGTCCCCCTGTTGCTGGCCGGCCACGATGTTGACCTGATACTCCACGGGTCCGGACTTGAGCGCCGTCGCCCAATACTTGGCGATGGCGGGCTTCATCACGCGCGTACCGATCTCACGCGGCGGCTTGATGATGGCGTCATCCGTGTAGAGGCCGGCCATCTCCTGGGCATCGCCTTTGCCAAAGGCCGCCGTCCATTGCGCCTGCTCCTGCGCGCCAATCTCAGTCATTCCGTCGTCGGCGACCGCCGCCGAGACTTGGGTGGAGACCGCCAGCGCCAGCAGGGATATTACTGTTGCGTTTTTCATGTTTGCTCTCCTTTCAAGGTTGAAAATTCCGTCAGATCCGTTCGTAGTGAACGCGGTCATTTTCATGCTTGAAAAATAGAACGAGTCTATCTATGCTGCAATGCACAAAGAGTGGACATAGTTGACACCTCCGTGAAACAGTGACAGGCAACTTGCTAATAAATATGGATAAACTTCAAAGCATGCGTGTTTTCGCCAAGGTCGCGCAGTGCCGGAATTTCTCGCGCGCGGCGGAGGAGTTGGATTTGTCACGCGCGATGGTTTCCAAGCACGTGAACCGCATTGAAGACGCGCTTGGCGTGCGCCTGATCCACCGCACCACCCGGCAGTTGAGCCTGACGGAAGCGGGCCAGCAGTATCTTGCGCGCTGCCAGCAAATCCTCGCTGATGTCGAGGAAGCGGAGCAGGTGATCGTGGCGGGCAATTACCGCCCCAAGGGCACGTTGCGCGTAGCGGCGCCGCCGTCATTCGGCATGTTTCATCTCACGCCCGCCATCGCCGCCTACAAATCCCGGTACCCGGAGGTGGACGTGGTGTTGCTGCTGCACGATCGGGTTCCTGATCTTGCTGAAGAAGAATTGGATCTGGCAATCCGATTGGGAGAGCTTGAGGATTCCACCCTCATTGCACATCAACTGGCGTTGGTGCATACGGTGGTCTGCGGATCGCCCGCCTACCTCAGACGCCACGGGCGACCAGCCCACCCCGAGGAATTGCTGCGCCACAACTGCCTGCGCCTGCGCTATCCGCCACTCAAAAACGACACGTGGGTATTTCACGGCCCGCGGGGCAAATTCGAAATTCCCGTGCGTGGGACGTTTGAGTCCAACATCGCCGATGCCCTGCGGGTGGCGGCCATTGAAGGGATCGGATTGATATTGCAACCCGCCTACATGGTGGTCGCGGACGTGGCCGCCGGCCGGCTCGAGACCATCCTCGAAGACTACGATTCCGAAAGCGTTGAATTACACGCCGTGTACCTCCACCGACGTCATTTGTCGGCAAAGGTCAGAACGTTCGTGGAATTTTTGAAGGACAGGTTTCACCGGTCGCAGTGGACTGCTGCCTTCCCAAACACAGCGAATTCGAACAACGTTCCGTCAATGCTGCCTGAGCACGGCGTCTGACGAAAATTATTTATTGTCGCTTTCCGCCGTTTTGCCGCCGTTTTCGGATTGATCGATGGCCTGTTGTGTCGCCTTGCTATTGGCATCCATCGATTGCTGCACGGAATTGGTCACCTTGTCGATGGTCTGTTTGGCGGCGCTGGTCTGGGGGGTCGGCGGGGGTGGTCTTTTGTCACAGCCCCCCAGGGTCAGACCTGCGGCGAGTCCGATGACGGCCGTTATTGATATTGAGTGCTTCATGGCGCGCTCCTCCAGGATTCAATCATGACGATAATTGAACTGCATTCAAAAAGTGTACCGCCGAATCAGCCGCCAGTCAGCCGGCGCTGGGCCTCACGGTACTTCTCCGCGGTTTGGGCAATGATCTCCTGCGGCAGCCGCGGGCCCGGCGCGGTCTTGTTCCATGAAAGCGTTTCCAGATAATCGCGCACGAACTGTTTGTCGAAACTGGGCGGACTGATGCCCGCGCGATAGGAATCCGCCGGCCAGAAGCGCGAAGAGTCCGGCGTCAGGATTTCATCCATCAACGTAAGCCTGCCGCTATAATCGAGCCCGAATTCAAACTTGGTATCGGCAATGATGATGCCGCGCTCCAGCGCGTAATCCGCCGCTTCCCGGTAAAGCCTGAGACTCACCTCGCGCACCTGTCCCGCCAGCGAGGCGCCCACCAGTTGCGTCATATGCGCAAAATCCATGTTTTCATCGTGAGTGCCCGAGGGTGCCTTGGTCGCCGGCGTGAAAATGGGCCCCGGCAGCCGCGACGCCTGCTGCAGCCCGGCGGGCAGCGCGATGCCACATACGCGGCCGGTCTGCTGATAGTCCTTCCAGCCGGAGCCGATGAGATAGCCGCGCACCACCGCTTCCACGGGCAGCGCCTTCAGCTTGTGCGCGATGACACTGCGGCCCTCCACCTGGGCGCGCTCCGCCGCGTCCGGCAGAATCTCGGCCAAGGTGCGATCCACGAGGTGGTTGGGGACAACGTGGCCCAGACGCGCAAACCAGAAGTTCGACACGGCGGTCAAGACCGCACCCTTGCCGGGGATCGGATCAGGCAAGATCACGTCAAAGGCCGACAACCGATCGGTCGCGACAATCAGCAATTGCGCGTCGCCGATCGCGTACACGTCCCGCACCTTGCCGCGATAAATGAGCGGCAGGCTCTTCAAGCTCGATTCGAACAAGGCGGTTGGGGCTTTCGTCATGTACCGGGTTGCTTTAGGCTGGTTGTCGTGAAATTTATTGAAGAAGCGCACACATGATACAACGTCCGCCGCCGACCCGCGGCCTGCGCCACGTGGCCCTGAACGTGGCGGACCTAGCCGTCTGCGAGCGCTTTTACGTGGGATTGCTCGGCATGGCGGTGGAATGGCGGCCTGACGCCGACAACGTTTACCTCTGTTCCGGCAGCGACAATCTTGCCCTGCACCGGGCAAAAACTCCGCACGCTTCAGACGGCCAGCGGCTGGATCACATCGGCTTCGTACTTGCCGAGCCGGCGCACGTGGACGCCTGGCATGCCTACTTGCTCGGCCACGGCGTGCGCATCCGCGCCGAACCCAAAACGCACCGCGACGGCGCCCGTAGTTTTTATTGCGAGGATCCGGAAGGCAATGTGGTGCAATTCATCCACCACCCACCCATCGCCGACAAGATCTAATTCATCGCCCCACGAGCAAAGCGCGGCAGGTCGCCCGTCAAGCCCGAGGCGCGGCGCATGAAGAACTCCTTCATCGGAGACAGCCGGTCTGTCAGGTTCAGTCCCATTCCCCGTAGCGCGCGCACCGGCTCGTAGGTACTGCCGAATAAAGTGTTAACAACATCCATGGTCGTCTGCATCAGGGCATTTTCGCCCTTGCGCCAGCGCTCATAGCGGCGCAGTACATGCACGGCGCCCGGATCGCGGCCGGCACCCACGGCATCTATGGTCACTTCCGCCAGCGCGGCGGCATCGAGCAATCCGAGATTGGCGCCCTGCCCCGCCAGCGGATGAAGGACGTGCGCGGCGTCACCGACCAGTGCCACCCGCGGTCCCACATAGGCCCCGGCATGGGAACGCGAGAGTGGGAATATGGCGCGCGGGCCGGAGCCGGTCACCACACCCAGCCCATGGTCAAAAGCCAGCGTCAATTCGGCGCGGAACACCTCTTCCGTCATGCCCAGTAATCTCCGGGCCTGATCGGGTGTGGTGGTCCAGACGATGCCGCACAGGTGCGGCTGATCGAGCGGGAGAAAGGCCACCGGGCCGGTGCTCAAAAACCGCTGCCACGCCACTTCACCGTGCGGTTTTTCAGTGGTCACATTGCAGACCAGTGCGGTCTGGGCGTAGTCCTGGCGAGTGTGGCCGATACCCGCCAGACTGCGCACGCGCGAGTCCGCGCCATCGGCGCCCATCAGCAGCCGAGCGCTGAGCGGCGGATGGTCTTCCAGTTCCAGCGTCAGCCGATCCGGCTGCGCCTCCCAGCCGCACAGCTTTTCCGGCCGGCGGGAGATCAACGCCGGCAATCCGGCAATGGCTTGTTCCAGCGCCCGCCGCAATATCTGCTGTTCAACGATGTAACCCAGCGCCGGCTCGGCGATCAGTGCGCTGTCGAAGTGCACCCGGCCGCGGCTCTTCTCGTCCCACACCTCCATGGCGCGAAAAACGCCGTGGCGCGAACGTTCGATCTGCGCCCACGCCTGCGCTGCGGTCAGAATGCGTTCCGAGGCGCGTGTAATGGCAAAAACGCGCAGATCATAGTCCGCGCTTTCCGCCGCTGACGGCGGTTGCGCGTCAATCAGCGCGGTGCGTATGTTCGCACGCGCGAGCAATGCCGCCAGCGTCAATCCGACCAGCCCGGCGCCGACGACGGCGACTTCGCAATCCGGCACGCTGCGCAGATTGGTCATAGCGGCAATCCACGCACCAACGCCGACGCGCCGCCCTGCAATCCGCTGGCGGCGCGGACAAGTTCAGTTCTCGCCGGCGGCAGGCTGTCGACGCCCCACATCGCCAGCCGGCGCAACAAAGTGAGTGGCGGTGATGTGTTGTAAAACAGCCTCGCCAGTCCGTCGGTAAAGTTCACCGTGCGGCGATGATCCGTCCGGCGCCGTTCTTCATACATCGCGGTGATCTCCGTCTCTCCGGGGTCGCGGCGGTCGCGGGCTGCCGCATGCAGAAGCTCGGTCAGCACCGCCACATCGCGCAGACCGAGGTTCAAGCCCTGCGCGCCGTTGGGATGCACGGTGTTGGCGGCGTTGCCGATGATCACGTACCGCGGCCCGGCGATGCGCGTGGCCGTCACCAGGCGCAGGGGATAAATCTGGCGGCGGCCGAGACGCCGGAAATCACCGAGCCGCCGGCTGAACTGCCTCACCAGTTCCTGAAGAAATTCAGCTTCCGGCAACTCCAGCAACCGTTGGGCCTCCCCCGTGTGACGCACGAACACCAGGCCGTAGCGGTCACCGGTTTGCGGCAGCAGCGCAATCGGGCCCTGCGGCGTGAAACGCTCATAAGCGGTGTATGTCCGCGGCCGCGCCGGCGTGACATTGGCGACAACGGCGCTTTGGCCATAATCACGGCCTTGTGTGGTAATGCCAAGGCAGGCGCGGGCGCGCGAGATTGTGCCGTCCGCCGCGATCAGGAGCCGCGCCGCCAGCGCGCGTTCGCGTCCCTCCCGTCGCAAGGTCACTTCCATTCGATCAGGCAGAACGTTGATGCCTTGCAGCTGCGCCGGGCAGATCAGTTCGCAGTGGCCGGCAGCGCGCAATTGCCGGTACAGCGCATCGCCCAAGGCGCGGGCAACGACCACATGCGCCAGCACCGGCCAGCCGCAGTCCTCCGCCGACAGACGCGTGGCGCCAAAACGACCCTGCTCGGACACGTGAATATGACGGATGGGCGTGGAGCGCGCGGCGAGCGCGGGCCAGATACCGATGCCTTGCAGGATGCGCTGCGAAGAAAGCGACAACGCCAGCCCGCGATCATCGTGGCCGACTCCCGGCGCTGCCGACCCGTCGGACCGGATGCCGGCAGGTGTGGCGGCGGCTTCAATGAGGCCGATGCGCCAGCCCGTGCCGCGCAAGGCGCAGGCGAGGCCGGCGCCAACCGCGCCGCCGCCGACGATCAGGCAATCAAAGGAGTCCATGCATCAAAACTCAAAGGACGCCGACAAACCGTAATGAGAGGCATCAGCCGGGGGAGGTCGGAGCGCGGAAACCGGCGCATGGTGAGGTCGAGCCTTTGAGCAGCACAGTCATGCCTGGTGTGAGGTTAAGCCTTCAGGCGGCGCGACGCATGGACATTGCTAATTCAACTTCCTTGATCGTCTTCGGCGCATCGGTGGACAGCACCTCGCGTCCATCGCGCGTCACCAGCACGTCATCTTCGATGCGGATGCCTATGTTGCCGTAGCGCTTGGGCACGCCCGGCGCCCCCGCCTTGAGGTATAGCCCCGGCTCCACGGTCAACACCATGCCGGGCTCGAACACACGCCATTCACCGCCGATCTTGTAGTCGCCGACGTCATGCACATCCATGCCCAGCCAGTGGCCGGTGCGGTGCATATAGTAGGGCTTGTACGCTTCGTCCTTGATCAACGCCGGCAGGCGGCCCTTCAGGATGCCGAGGTCGACCAATCCCCTGGTCACGGTCCGGATCGCCGCCTCGTGCGGCTCGTTCCAATGGTTGCCGGGTTCGATCTTGTCGATGGCCGCCTGTTGCGCCTCCAGAACTATCTCGTAGACCTCCCGCTGCGCCGGCGTGTAGCGGCCGTTCACCGGAAAGGTGCGCGTGATGTCGGCGGCATAGCTGTCATATTCAGCGCCCGCGTCGATGAGCAGGAGATCGCCGTCCTTCAGCGGCGCGTTGTTGTCGCGGTAATGCAGGATGCAGCCGTTGGCGCCGCCGCCGACGATGGGCGGGTAGGCCCATGAGCGCGCGCCACCGGTCATGAAGGCGTGCTGCAATTCGGCCTCGATCTGGTGCTCATTCATGCCCGGCTTGCAGACGCGCATGGCACGGCGGTGCGCGGCGGCGGAAATTTCACCGGCCTTTCTCATCGCCGCGATCTCGGCCTTGCTCTTGAACAACCGCATGTCGTGGAGCACGTGGCCCAGCGCGATGAACTCCTCCGGCGCGCGCACGCCGGCGCGACCGCGGCCGCGCACCAGCGTCACCCAGTTCATCACGCGATGATCGAAATCGGCGTCGTTGCCCATCGTGTAATACACGCGTGCCTTGTCTTCCATCAAGCCCGGCAGGATTTCGTCCAGATCGGTGATGGGGAAGGCGTCATCGGCGCCGTAGTCGCGGCACGCGCCTTCCAGCCCGGCGCGGCGCCCGTCCCAAGTCTCGCGTTCCGGGTCGCGCTCACGGCAAAACAGGATGTACTCGCCATGCGCACGGCCGGGAACGAACACCGCCACCGCCCCCGGCTCGGGAAAGCCGGTCAAATAATAAAAATCGCTGTCGGGACGGTAGGGAAACTCGACGTCGCGGTTGCGGATGCGCACCGGCGAGGTGGGAACGATGGCGATGCCGCCTTGGCCGATGACTTCCATCAGCCGCTTGCGGCGGCGGGTGAATTCCTGCTTGTCCATGTGCGATGGTGCGCGGATCTGCTTGCGATTCGCCCTTTGGGGAATGGGCCTTCAAGGCCGTCAAGCGTAGCACACTT
Source organism: Gammaproteobacteria bacterium (assembly GCA_035501935.1). Classification (NCBI taxonomy): domain Bacteria; kingdom Pseudomonadati; phylum Pseudomonadota; class Gammaproteobacteria; species Gammaproteobacteria bacterium. The sequence continues at coordinate 104,910 of DATJVC010000030.1, forward strand.
TTCACCCACACCGGACGCTGTTGACCACCCTGAGACGCCGCTCTATATTGGCATGACGAAATTGCACCACTCGATGGCGCGCATGGCCGAGCAGGAAAACGAAAATCTGGAATTGACGTCGCTGGAGGCGCGGGTCGATGAATTGATCCGCACGGTCGAAAACCTGGCGAGCGAAAATCGCGCCCTCAAGAGCCAGCACGCCACGCTGGCCAGCGAGCGGGCGCTTTTGATTGAAAAAACAGAAATGGCCCGCACCCGCGTGGAGGCGATGATCGCCCGGCTCAAGGCCATGGAATCCCGTTCATGAGCGATGCGCCACGGCCGGTGTCCGTCAATATCATGGACAAGGAGTATCTGGTCGCCTGCACCGAGGGCGAGCGGGAGTCCCTGTTCAAGGCGGTGGAATACTTGAACCGCCAAATGAAGGAGTTGCGTGACAGTGGCAAGATCATCGGCGCCGAGCGGATCGCCGTGCTTGCCGCGTTGAACATCGCCAATGAATTTCAGGAGTACAAACGCCAGAAAGAAGGATATACTTCGACCATCGGCAGCAGTCTGAAGCGGATTCAGTCGAAGATCGCCGGCGCCATCATGAAGGGACGTCAGATGGATATGACCGATCCGGTGCAAGGCAGATTGGACGCCTGACGTAATCGCAAGGAGCAGTTGAAAAGTGTCCGGTCGCGGCTGCTTTTCAACAGCTCTTTATAAAAATCAAAGAATTCTCTGGGGTGTACGCCAGCCGGCTTGGTATTCTTGAGCCTATACGTTACATCTCACGGAGCTGCGCCTTAGATGGCGATGTTGTGCACGTCCGCGTCAAGCGGAAAGCCTGATTCGCCGGGCAATGTTCCATCTTGAACCCATGGTTCAAGTCGATGGCCGGTAACGGCATCCTGGAGACCATATTCCACAAAAAGCCCCGTTGCGGGCTTTTTTTCTTCCGGCGGCAAATTGCTATGCAATACTGGCTCATAAAATCCGAACCGTCAGTCTTTTCTATCGGCGATCTGGAGAAAAAGCCCAAACAAACCACCGCTTGGGACGGCGTGCGCAATTACCAGGTCCGCAACTGGCTACGTGATACCATCAAAAAAGGCGATCTCGCTTTCTTTTATCACTCCAGTTGCGAAATCCCCGGCATCGCAGGCGTAATGGAAGTTATAAAAGCAGGTTATCCCGACCCGACCCAGTTCGATCCCGAAGATCACCACTACGATCCAAGCAGCGATCCGGACAATCCGCGCTGGTACTGTGTGGACGTGAAGTTCAAGAGTAAATTCAAGCGCGTCATCACCATCGATGAACTGCGTTCGCATAAACCACTAGCCAAAATGCAGGTATTGCAGCGTGGCAACCGCCTCTCCATTACCCCCGTCACCAAGTCCGAGTGGATTTTTATACTTCACCATAGTGATTAAACATTGAAGCGGAAGTGGACGACATCGCCGTCCTGCATGACGTATTCTTTTCCTTCCAGGCGCCACTTGCCCTTCTCCTTTGCGCCCTGCTCGCCGTTGCAGTCGATGAAGTCCTGGTAGCCCACCACCTCGGCGCGAATGAACCCCTGCTCGAAATCGGTATGGATAACACCCGCTGCCTGCGGCGCGGTGGCGCCGTTCGGCACCGTCCAGGCGCGGCACTCTTTCGGACCGGCGGTGAAAAAGGTTTGCAGGCCCAGCAACTCATAGCCGGCGCGAATGAGGCGATTCAATCCGGGTTCTTCCAACCCCAGCTCAATTAAAAATTCCTTTCGCTCCTCCGGTTTCAATTGCGATAGCTCCGCTTCGATGGCGGCCGAGATCGGCACGCAGCGCGTCCCTTCGCCCTCTGCAATCTTCTGCACCTGCGTCAGATACGCGTTGCCGTTTTTCAGGCCGGCCTCATCGACATTGGCGACATACAGCACCGGCTTCATGGTCAACAGGTTCAAATCGCGCAGCCGCGCCTTGTCCTCGGCATTTGGATTTACTGCGCGCGCTGGTTTGCCCTCGTTCAGCAGTTTCAGAACGCGCTCCAGCAGGTCTTTTTTTGCCAGCAGTTCCTTGTCAGCGCCCGCCTTGGCCTGCTTGGCGACACGGTCCAGCGCGCGGCTGACGCCGTCCAGATCGGCCAGGGCCAGTTCGGTGTTGATGATTGCGATGTCGGCGGCCGGATCGACGCGTCCGATGACATGGACGACGTTATCGTCCACGAAGCAGCGCACGACATGTGCGATGGCCTGCGTTTCGCGGATGTGCGACAGGAACTGGTTGCCCAGGCCTTCGCCCTTGCTCGCGCCGGCGACCAGCCCGGCGATGTCCACGAACTCCATGTAGGTCTGCACCACTTTCGCCGGGTTGACGATGGCGGCGATGCGATCCAGACGCGGATCGGGCATGGCCACCACGCCGACATTCGGGTCGATGGTGCAGAACGGATAGTTTTCCGCCGCGATGCCTGCGCTGGTGAGCGCGTTGAAGAGCGAGGACTTGCCGACGTTGGGCAGGCCAACAATACCGCATTTGAAACCCATGATTTCCTCTTATTCTTCTTCGCCCGTTTCTTTGCCAATTGTGGCGCGGCGGTTCAGGGCATTCATGACCTTCGTATATTCACCCGCAAGCAGAGATGGCATTTCCGCCAGCGCCGATGCAATGGCATCACGGATTGCCTTTTCGTCTTCGGCGGTGGCGCGGTTCAGCACGTGCGGCATGACCCGCTCGCGGTCGCCCGGATGCCCGATGCCGAAGCGCAGCCGGTGATAATCGCCGGAACCGAGCTTGGAGGTAATGTCCTTCAGCCCATTGTGGCCACCGTCGCCGCCGCCGGTCTTGAAACGCACATTGCCGGGGGGCAGGTCCAGATCATCGTGCGCCACCAGGATTTGCCTGGGCTCAAAGTGGTAAAAACGCGCCATTGCGGCGGCCGCGTCGCCGCTCAAGTTCATGAAGGTCGCGGGTTTGAGCAACCAGCGTTCAGCGTCCATGCGCGCCACTTCACCGTGAAATTTGGCTTCGCGCTTGAATGAGGCGCTGGCTGACTGCGCAAGCTGATCCACAAACCAATAGCCGGCGTTGTGGCGGGTATGCGCGTAGTCGGGGCCCGGATTGCCCAGGCCCACGACCAGCCTGATCTCTGCCGGCAACGCCCCGGCTCCCGCCAATTACTTCTTGGCGTCGGCTTTGGGCTTGGCCTCGCCCTTCGCGTCGCCCGCTTTGGCGCCCGCGGCGGGAGCCGCCTTGGCATCGCCTGGTTTCGCCGCGCCAGCCGGAGCTTTCGCATCCGCCTTGGCGCCTGCAGTGGGGGCCGCCGCGCCTTCCGCACCAGCAGCGGCCGCGCCTTCGGCGCCAGCGGCGGCCTCGGCTGCCGCAGCTTCGGGTGCCACTTCGGCGACCGGTTCCTCGATGACACGCGGAATGTGGCAGGACACCACGGCGTGTTCCGGATCCTCCGCCACTTCCACACCCGCCGGGAGTTTGAGTTCAGACAGGTGTAGGGTGTCGTTGACGTGCATGCCGCCGACATCCACCGCGATGTACTCCGGCAGGTCCTTTGGCAGACAGCGGATCTGCACCTCGGACATCAGATGGCTGAGCACCGCGCCTTCGGTCTTCACACCCGGGCAGATTTCCTGATTGAGGAAATGCAGCGGGATGCGCATGGTGAGTTTTTGTTTCTCATCGACGCGCAGCAGATCGATGTGCAGCAGATATGCCTTGTAGGGATGGCGCTGCAAGTCTCTCATGACGACGCGCTGGGTGGCACCGTCGAGCTTGAGCGTCAAGATGTGCGAGTAAAACGCCTCGTGTTCCAGATGCAGCAGCATATCGGTGTTGCCGACCTGGATGGACTGCGGCTCCTTGCCGGCGCCATAAAGTATGCCGGGTACTTTGCCGGCGCGACGCAGGCGGCGGCTCGCACCTTTGCCTTCATCGACGCGCTTTTCGGCGGTGATTTCGAATTGTTGCATGATGACTTCTCCTCAACTATTCAACTGCGTTTAACATACCCGCCCGCGACCAGACGGATTCTTGCACTTCAATTCCCCCTTGCGGGGGCAAACAAATTCTAATCCATGAATAGCGAACTCAGCGACTCGCCCATGCAGATGCGGCGGATGCACTCCGCCAACAAATCCGCCACCGACAGCTGCCGGATGCGCTTGCAGGCCGCGGCATCACCCTGCAACGGGATGGTGTCGGTCACCACCAGTTCGTCCAGCTTTGAATTCTCAATGTTCTGCACGGCCCGCCCGGACAGCACCGGGTGGGTGCAATAGGCCACCACCTTATTGGCGCCGTTGTCCTTCAGCGCGGCCGCCGCCTGGCACAATGTTCCGGCGGTGTCCACGATGTCATCGACGATGATGCAGGCGCGGCCGCTGACGTCACCGATGATGTTCATCACCTCCGACTCGTTCGCCTTCGGGCGGCGTTTGTCGATGATTGCCAGGTCGGCGTCATCCAGCCGCTTGGCCAGCGCCCGCGCGCGCACCACCCCGCCCACATCCGGCGACACCACCATCAAATCCGGCGGCCGGTGCCGCCATAAATCGCCAAGCAACACCGGCGAGGCATATATATTGTCCACCGGAATGTCGAAAAATCCCTGCACCTGATCCGCATGCACATCCACCGTCAACACCCGGTCCACACCGGCGGACTGGATCATGTTCGCCGCCAGGCGTGCCGTGATGGGCACCCGCGCAGATCGGGGGCGCCGATCCTGACGGGCGTACCCCATGTACGGGATCACCGCCGTCACCCGTGCCGCGCTCGCGCGGCGCATGGCGTCGGTCATCACCAGCAATTCCATCAAATTGTCGTTGGCCGGGGCGCAGGTCGATTGCAGGATGTACACGTCCCTGGCGCGCACATTCTCGATGACCTCGATCAGGACCTCACCATCGCTGAAGCGGTCAACGACCGCCTTGCCGAGCGGCAAGTGCAGACAGTTGGCCACCGCCTCCGCCAGCTTGCGGTTGGCATTGCCGCTGAACAGCGTCATCTGATCCAGCGCCACGCCCTGCTCTCCTCGCTTACCATATATATTTGGCCGGGGCGCCAGTCCTATTCCGGGCATCCCGCCCTTCGCCCCTGCGGGGCCAGCGTCGCTACGCTCCGCTGTTCCAATTCGCTCCGGGCGAATTGGCGAACCTTCCAGGTTCTCATCCTGGCATTGCCCACCCATCCATTACGATGCATCACACATCGTATCACTCGAAAATTTTATAAAATTGGCTGGGGCGCCAGGATTCGAACCTGGGAATGCGGGAGTCAAAGTCCCGTGCCTTACCGCTTGGCTACGCCCCAATTCGTCGTCCTGCCCACAACTGATCGCCCAGTTTGCTGGCGATCTAAAGCTTCCATCGCCAGTCCATACTCATCTGGACATTCGCCTGCGCGTGTTCCAGCCGGTCCAGCAACGGGGAGCGATTCAGCGCCCGCACTACATAACCCCGCCATGGCGCGGGAACCTGCATACCCACGGCCCGCGCCCGCGCCTCGGAAGCATAAGCAGCATACACGCAGGAACCCGTGCCGGTCAGCCGCGCCGGCCCGCGCTCTGCAAGCCAGTCCAGAGCGGCCGCCACTGGCGGAAAATGGCGTCGTACCACCGTTTCGCAGTCGTTTCCGACCGCCGTACCCTCAAGGAAGGCGCGAATTGTGATGGGTGAAGTATGACGTGTCAAATCAGGGTCGGCGAAGACCATCGCCGTGGTAACCGAACATTCCGGCTTGATGAGCACAACCCAGGATTCCGGGGGCTCGACAGGCGTGAGCCGCTCGCCGACGCCTTCGGCGAAGGCCGCACGACCATAGAGAAAGATCGGCACATCGGCGCCCAATTCGACTCCAAGTTGGGCCAGTTCTTGATCCGCCAGATGCAGGTCCCAGAGATGATTGAGAGCCACCAGGGCCGTGGCCGCATCCGAACTGCCTCCGCCGATGCCTCCACCCACTGGCAGACGCTTGTCGAGATGCAGAGTAACGCCGGCATCGATACCGGTATGTGTCTTCAACAGACGCGCGGCGCGTACCGCCAGATTCTGCTCCGCGGTGATACCCGGCAGCGGCGTGACGAGGAGGATTTCACCATCATCGCGACGTTCGAAATCAAGCAGATCGCAGCAATCCAGGAATTGAAACACGGTCTGCAATTCGTGGTAACCGTCCGACCGCCGCCCCAGCACGTGCAGGAACAGGTTGATCTTGGCCGGCGCCGGCCAGTGCAGGCTCGTGCTCATCGCATTGTCAATGCAATTGCCATTCCCCGACCACCAGCCGGACCTTCACCGGATCATTCTGCATGTATATCTTTTCCGGCAATTCCAGCCCGCCCACCTTCTGATAGCGCAACACGCTGATCCGCCAGCCATCCTGCTGCAGATCCACCAGATGCCCGGCTTCATCGACGCGTAACTCCTGTGTTTTGCGACCGGGCGCGGGAAGACCCAGCACCCAGTAGCGCATGCCGTACACCGGCAGGCTCCAGCCGAGATTTTCCTGCATCAGCTGACTCGGATCCGGCGCCTCCAGCGTTTTGTCCGGCATGCGTAATTGTACGCGGTCAGGCGCGCCGGTGAGTTCGAAGGTGCCCTGGCTCAGAGGCGCCATGAAGCGCATCTGGTAATGTTCCGCCTCGTTCTTCCATGTGACGCTGGCGGTCCAATTGTCCTGCGCGGTCTCAATGGCCACACGTCCCTGGATGTCCCAACGCTGCAACTGCCGGAGTTGTTGCTGCCGGCGTTGCCACAGGGACAACTCCGGCTTCCCCTCCGGTAGAAAGAGCGGCTTCATCTCGGCACAGCCGGCCAGTCCGAGCAGGCCGAACAGCCAGAATGCGGCGTACCGGCGCCCCACTTAATTTATAATCCGAAGCGGTCGATGACTGTTTTCAGCGTCTTGTCATCGGGCGCTGTTTTCAACGCCGCCTTCCAGATGGCGCGCGCCTCAGCCTTGTCACCCTTGACCCACAATACCTCGCCCAGATGGGCAGCCACCTCGGGGTCCTTGCGCATGGTGTGCGCGCGCTTCAGAAAATCGACCGCTTCATCCCACCGGCCCAGCCGGTAGAGCACCCACCCCATGCTGTCCAGAATGTAGAAGTCATTGGGGCTGAGTTCCAGCGCCTTCTTGATGAGGTCATGGGCCTCCTGATAGCGGGTGGTGCGATCGGCCAGCGTATATCCCAGTGCATTCAATGCCTGGGCGTTGTTGGGATCCAGCTCCAGCAGGTGCCGTAGATCGCGCTCCAGCAGATCCAGCTTGCCCATCTTCTCCGCCAGCATGGCGCGGGCGTAGAGCAGTTCGGCATCGTCACTGTCCTGCAGCAGGCGGTCATAGATGACCATGGCCTGTTCGTATTGGCCGGCCTCGGTCAGCAACTCGGCCTCGGCCCGCACCAGCCGCAGGCGTTGCTCGTCGTTCTCGGCCGGGACGGTCTGCAATGTCTTCTGTGCCTCCTGCACCTTGTTCTGCCGCGCCAGCATCAGCGCCACGCGCATTTGCGCGTCGAAGCGATTCTCGCCGCCTTTGACGCTGCGATACCATTTTGCCGCGCCGGCGTAATCCTTTTGCAGCTCGGCAATCTGGCCCAGATAGAAGCGGCCCTCATCGGCGTGCTCACCGAGTGCAATAAGTTTCTGGAAATGCCGCCGGGCCGCGCCGTTCTGGCTGGCCTCCAGCGCGATCAATCCCAAGGCGAAGTGCACGTCCGCATTTTTAGGTTGGGATTTTTCGACCCGTTCGAACTGCCTGCGGGCGTCATCGTATCGCCGCGCCTCAGTCAGCATGCGGGCGTAGAGCAGGCGCAGATCATCCAACTTCGGACGCTGCTGCAACATTTCTTCCAGCCAGCTGATGGCGATGGCGCCCTGCCCCTGCTTCTCCAGCACGCCGAGGTACGCGGCGACCACGCCAAGATTCTTCGGATCGGTGTCGATCACCTCCTCCATGGCCGTCCGCGCCTTGTCCGTATCGCCGGCACGCAGTGCCAGCAAGGCATAGGCAAACAATGCGTCGGGATTGCGCTCGTGACGGGCGAGCAATTTTTCCATGACATTGAGGGCCACCTGTTTGTCTTCCTGTCGGCTCAGGGTGTTGGCCACCGCCCAGGTGCGCTGGCTCGAGGTGCCGAGCGGCGAGTTCAGCACCACTTCCAGGTGATCCAGCGCTTCATCAATGCGATTTTCCTCAATGAGAATCGAGGCCAGCACCTGCTGGGCCTCCAAATTGTCCGGTTCGAGAAAGACCCAGCGCTGGACGGCCTCGAGGGCATGCTCCTCGTCATGGGCATAAATGGCGATGCGCGTCGCCCGCTCGGCCACTTTGGGGTCAGGCAGGGTGCGCGCCAATTGCATATATTGATCGAGTGCCACGTCCACCTGGCCACGCTGGCCGGCAAGCTCGGCCAGCAGCAGTGCATAGAGCACGTCCTCGGTCAGCCCTTCTCCCGGCGTGTAGTGCAGGTCCAGCGGCGGGATCACCTGCGGCGCCGGGGCCGCCTGGGTGGCGGGCGATGCGGCGGACGTTTCCTGCCCGGAGGTTTTCGGCGGCGTGCCGACGCACCCCGCCAGCAACAAGGCCAGGCAGGACGTGAGCAGCAATAGCCGGCGGGTCAGTAAGGAGGGCATTATGTTCATCAGGACTTCAACGTCCAGCAGATCGGATTAGACGACCGGTCCACTCGATGGTTTCTATGATTATCACTATAGCCTAGTTGGCGGGGGGCGGTCAGCTTGGTCCTCCCGGCATTGCTTGTCACGCAACGTCCCTTACCGCAGAATGCCCGCACGTCCGCGTATTTTCATCGATTTGTGCCATGCCGCTTTCAATCTTTGGTATCAACCACCACAGTGCTCCGGTCAGCCTGCGCGAGCACATGGCCTTCAGCGAGGCCGAATTGCCGGCGGCATTGCGGGGGCTGCGCGCGACTGGAGGCGTGCTGGAAGCGGCAATTCTGTCCACCTGCAACCGCACCGAGCTTTATTGCGTGGTCGATAGCACAGACAATGCCGCGCCCATCGAGTGGTTGCTGGCGCACCATGGCGCCGTGGCGCAAGATTTGCGGCCTTTTCTTTATCATCATCCCGAAACTGGGGCGGTGCGGCATCTGCTGCGGGTGGCCTGCGGTCTGGACTCCATGGTGCTGGGGGAGCCGCAGATTCTGGGTCAGTTGAAGACCGCCTATCAGGCTGCCGCCGAGAGCGGCACCGTGGGCCGCATACTCAACAAGCTCTTCCAACACTCCTTTCACGTGGCGAAAAAAGTCCGCACCGACACCGCCATCGGCAACAGCCCCGTGTCGGTGGCCTTCGCCGCCGTGCGCCTGGCGCAGCAGATCCACGGTGATCTGCGCGCCTGCACCGCACTGCTCATCGGCGCGGGCGACACCATTGAGTTGACGGCGCATCATCTGACCCGCCAGCGCCTTGGCCGCCTGCTCATCGCCAACCGCACGTTGGAACGTGCGCAAGGGCTGGCCTCCCGCTTCGGCGGCTACGCCATGCCACTCGCCGATCTGCCGCGCCATCTGGCCGAGGCCGATATAGTCATCTCCTCAACCGCCGCCCGGCTGCCGGTATTGAGCCGCACCACGGTGGCCGCCGCCCTGCAGGCGCGGCGGCACCGGCCCATGTTCCTGGTCGATCTCGCCGTGCCGCGCGACATCGAACCGGCGGTAAGTGGTCTGGAGGACGTCTATCTATACACCATCGACAACCTGCAATCCGTCATCACCGACAATCTGCGCTCCCGCCAGGCCGCCGCCCTCCAGGCCCAGGAGATCATCGATCTGGAGGCGCACCGCTTCCTCGAGTGGACGCAGCAGCACGATGCCGTCGAACTGCTGCGACAGTTGCGCGGCCGCGCCGAGTCGGTGCGGGATGAATTGCTCGTCAAGGCGCAGCAGCAACTGCAACAGGGCGTGCCCGCCGCCGATGTGCTGCAACAACTCGCCGGCGCGCTCACCAACCGGTTGCTGCACGCACCCACCGTGATGCTCAAGGACGCCGGCATCGACGGCCGCGATGACCTTCTGCGCGCGGCGGCGGAGTTGTTCGATCTCGCCCCCAAACCGGGCAACGGCGGGAATTCGGGCTAAACTGTTCGTTCACCCCATGAAAGACTCTTTGCTGCGCAAATTGCATACGCTCGCCGAACGCCGGCAGGAATTGAACGTTATGCTGGCCGATCCCGGCATCATTGCCGACCAGAACCGCTTCCGTATGTTGTCGCAGGAACTCGCGGGGCTGGCGCCGGTGGTGGCGTGCTTCGATCAATATCGGCACACACAAGAGGCGCTGGCCCATGCCCGCGAGCTGGCCAACGACGCCGATCGCTCCATGCGCGAGCTGGCGCAGGAGGAACTCAAACGCGCCGAGGCTGAAAACCTGCGCCTGGAAGACGAATTGCAGCAGTTGTTGCTGCCCAAGGATCCGGCGGACAACAGCAACATCTTTCTGGAGGTGCGTGCCGGCACGGGCGGTGATGAGGCTGCGTTGTTTGCCGCCGAGCTGTTCCGTATGTACAGCCGCTACGCCGAGTCGCGCGGCTGGAGGGTGGAGATCATCAGCAGCAACGCGAGTGAACTGGGCGGCTACAGGGAGATCATCGCACGCATCATCGGTGCGGGCGCCTATTCCCGGCTCAAATTCGAATCCGGCGTACACCGCGTGCAACGCGTGCCCAAGACCGAGGCGCAGGGTCGCATTCACACCTCCACCTGCACCGTCGCCGTCCTGCCGGAGATGGACGAAATCACCGACATCGAGATCAACCCAGCGGACCTCAAGGTCGACACCTACAGGGCCTCCGGCGCCGGCGGCCAGCACGTCAACAAGACCGATTCAGCGATCCGCATCACCCATCTGCCGTCGGGCATGATAGTCGAATGCCAGGAGGAGCGTTCGCAGCACAAGAACCGCGCCAAGGCCATGAGCCTGCTCAAGGCCCGGCTGCTGGCGGCGCAGCACGAAAAGCAGCAGGCGCAACAGGCCGAGACCCGCCGCAATCTGGTGGGCAGCGGCGACCGCTCGGAACGCATCCGCACCTACAACTTCCCGCAGGGGCGGGTCACGGATCACCGCATCAACCTGACGCTCTACCAGCTCCCCACCCTCATGGAGGGCGACCTCGACGGCGTCATCCAGCCGCTGATTACCGAGCATCAGGCGGACCTCATGGCCGAGCTGGGTGCATAAACAAATGCCATCAGCCCGCACCATGTCATTGTCCTCCACCATCGATGCCGCACTGGCGGCGGCAGCCGCGCAACTTGCGACCGCTGCCGGCACGCCGCGTCTCGACGCGGAATTGTTGCTGGCTCACGCGTTGGACTGCGATCGCGTGGCCCTGCTCACACATGGCGAACAATGGCTTGATGAAGGCACCCTGAGTAAATTCGAGGACTTGATCGCGCGGCGTCAGCGGGGCGTGCCCGTGGCCCATCTTTTGGGCCGGCGTGAATTCTGGTCATTGACGCTGGATGTCACGGCCGACACGCTCATCCCGCGTCCGGAGACCGAACTTCTGGTCGAACTGGCGCTGGCTCGCGTCCCCGTGGAAGCCGCATGGCCGTTTGCTGATCTCGGTACAGGCAGCGGCAACATGGCGCTGGCACTCGGACATGAGCGCCCCCATTGTGCCATCACCGCCACCGATTGCTCTGCGGCGGCTTTGGCGGTGGCGCGGGACAACGCACAGCGGCTGGCGGTGACCAACGTCCGGTTTCTCCACGGTGACTGGTTTGCGCCTCTGCGCGATGAGCGCCATGCGTTGATCGTCAGCAACCCACCATACGTCGCGACGGATGATCCGCATCTGCGTGAAGGCGATCTGTGTCACGAGCCGCAGCTGGCGCTGGTTTCAGGTCCGGATGGATTAGATGCCCTGCGGCACCTGATCCAGTACGCGCCGGAACATCTGCTGCCCGGTGGCTGGCTGCTGCTGGAGCATGGCCATGCGCAGGGGGCGGCGGTGCGCGAACTTTTCAAGGGCCGGGGGTATGATCAAATCGCCACGCACCGTGATCTGGCCGGACACGAACGTGTGACCGTGGGACGCACCTCGCATGACTCTTGATGATTGGCATAAAACGCGCAGATTGAGCGTGGCGGTCTGTTCCGCGCCACCATCAGAAGTGACTGTGCGTTTGCGGTTGCTTGCCGGTGTAAGTTTCGTGCGCTGGCTGGATGTCCGTCATCTGGCAATCCGCTACGATCTCCGGCAGCTGGATTTCGTGCAGATCAAAAGAGAGCTTGCTACGCTCGGCGTGTCTCTCGCCGCGACGTTTTGGGATCGTCTGCGTGAAGGACTCTGGTCCTACATGGAAACAACCCAGCGCGAGGTCGATGCCATGCCGGCCGGTTGGGATGCGGATGTTCAGCGCATTTACGTCAGCCGCTATCGCCGGCGGCGGCACGGGTTCCGCGACGAGCGCCCGCAGCAATGGCGCAAGTATCTGGACAGGGCGCCGGCGCCGGATAAGCCCTGATCGGCCGCAGTATCCCGCCATGAACGACCTGCAATTACTGCGTTACAGCCGGCACTTGCTGCTGCCCAACATCGATATCGCCGGTCAGGAAAAGCTGCTGGACGCGCGCGTGCTGATCATCGGTCTGGGCGGCCTGGGATCGCCGGTGGCCATGTATCTGGCTGCTGCGGGCGTCGGGACCTTGGTGCTGGTCGATCATGACACCGTGGAGCTTTCCAACCTGCAACGCCAGATCGTGCACGCCATGCCCGATCTCAAACGCCCCAAGGTGGAATCGGCGCGTGATCGGCTGCTGGCCCTGAATCCGGAGGTGCGGATCCTCACGCTGGCGCGCAGGCTTGACGGGCAAGAGCTATTCAATGAAGTCGACCAGGCGGATGTCACCGTGGATTGCACCGACAACTTCGCCAGTCGCTTCGCCGCCAACGCCGCCTGCGTGCGGGCCCGCAAACCGCTGGTATACGGCGCCGCGATCCGCTTTGAGGGACAGGTGGCCGTGTTCCATCCGGCCGCCGGCGGCCCCTGCTATCGCTGCCTCTACAATGACGATACGGCGGTTGCGGAAAGCTGCTCGCAGACCGGCGTGGTCGCGCCGCTGCTCGGCATCATCGGCTCGCTGCAAGCCACCGAGGCGTTGAAGCTGATCGTCGGCATCGACTCCGGACTCATCGGCAGGTTGCTGTTGCTGGACGGACTGCGCATGGAGTGGAACAGCGTCATTGTGCGCCGCGATCCGCATTGTCCGGTGTGCGCCTGACCGGGCATTTCGCGGAGAAAGTCGAAACTACTGTGGACTTTATGGCTGGCTCAGGCTGCTTTTTGAGGGCTATCAAGATAACCGCGCAATTGTCTTTCCAGACATTCGCGCGCGGTTTCATCGCAACTTCCGCAACAACTCGATATGTTCAGATGCTTTTCCAAATCGTCCGGCGTGCGCACATGACCGGCCGCCACCGCTTGCTGGATGTGCTTTTCAGTAACTGCATTGCAAATGCAAACATACATGTTTTTAATCGTAGTACAAATGAGATTTATTTGCAATTAGATGACGTTCCCGGTCCAAGACTGATAAAATCATTGTGAATTTAAAGCCTTGGCACCGAACTACATCATGGACTGCATGTAATTCTGCAATCCGATTTTCTGGATAAGATCGAGCTGGATCTCCAGCCAATCAATATGCGCTTCCTCGCTCTCGAGAATCTCCTCAAACAATTCCCGCGAGATGAAGTCACTCAAGGTCTCACAGGCGGCGATTGCCTCCCGCAGCATCGGCAGTGCCTCCATCTCGAGCGCCAGATCAGCCTCCAGCATTTCGCGCACGTTTTCGCCGATGCGCAGCCGTCCCAAATCCTGCAAATTCGGCAGCCCTTCCAGAAACAGGATGCGCTCGATGAGTTTGTCGGCGTGCTTCATTTCATCGACGGATTCATTGTATTCATACTCGTCCAGTTTCTTCAGGCCGAAGTTCTTGAACATCCGCGCGTGAAGAAAATACTGGTTGATCGCCGTCAGTTCATTCTTGAGCGCACCGTTCAAATGCCCAATGATTTTCTTGTCGCCTTTCATCGCGGCTCATCCTTCGTATTTGGACTGTTAAGACTGCTGGAAACATTATAGTCCGAGTTCCACGGGAATCCCGATTTGCGAATTCAACTCAACTTGAGAAACAATCTCATATTACTGATTCGCGCATACCTACAAATCCATGACCGCCCCTGAGAACAACCCTTTGCTGGCGCCCGGGCCACTGCCGGCGTTTCACGCGATCAAACCCGAGCATATGGAACCCGCCATCGATGCCCTGCTCGGGGGACTCAAGAAGGCGACGGCACGCCTGCTCGATACGAACCAGCCGCCGAGCTGGGAAAACACATTGCGACCACTGGAGGACATGGAGGATCGGCTCAATCGCGCCTGGTCGCCAGTGGGCCATCTGCACAACGTGGCGGACACGGAGGCCGTACGCGCCGCCTACAACGCCTGCCTGCCCAAGATCACCAATTACGCCACCGAACGTTATCAGAACGAACTCTTGCACCGTACTTATCGCGAGATTGCCGGCAGCCCCGCCTCTATGAAATTGGGCCCGGCGGAACGCAAGATTATCGACAACGCCCTGCGTGATTTCCGTCTGTCGGGAATCGATCTGAGTCCGCCGGATCGCGTCCGCTTCAAGGAAATGAAGCAGCGACTTTCGCAACTGCAAACCAGGTTCGAAGAAAACCTGCTCGACGCCACTCAGGCATGGAAAAGACACGTCACGGATGAATCCCAATTGGACGGTCTGCCGGAGACGGCCCTGGCGCTGGCGGCCCAGACCGCCGCGCGCGAGGGCAAAACCGGCTGGGTGCTGACCCTGGATCTGCCCTGCTACCGGCCGGTGATGGCCTATGCCCATGATCGCCTGCTGCGGCGGGAAATCTACGAGGCCTACGTCACCCGCGCCTCCGAGCTGGGGCTCCACGATGGCCGATGGGACAACAGTGCAATCATGGATGACATCCTGCGCCTGCGCGGTGAAATGGCCCGCCTGCTCGGCTTTAAAAATTTCGCGGAATATTCACTAGCCACCAAGATGGCGCACTCGACGTCACAGGTCTTGGAGTTCCTTCTGGACCTCGCGCGCCGTTCCAAACCTTATGCCGAACGTGAACTGGAGGAGTTGCGCGCCTTCGCCGCCGGACACGGCGGACCATCGTCGCTGGCGGCGTGGGACGTGCCTTACTATGCCGAGCGATTGCGCGAGCAGCGCTTCAATCTCTCCCAGGAGGAATTGCGGCCGTATTTCCCCGTGCCGGTGGTGTTGCAGGGCATGTTCAAGCTCGTGGAACGGCTTTACGGCCTGCACGTCAAGGCGGCCAGCGCGGAGACCTGGCACCCGGACGTGCGGTTTTTCACCCTGCATGAAGCTGATGGCGCCGTGCGCGGCATGTTTTACGTCGACCTGTACGCGCGCCCGCTCAAGCGCGGCGGGGCCTGGATGGACGAATGCGTGTCTCGGCGCCGGCGTGAGGACGGCTCGCTGCAACTGCCGGTGGCCTATCTCAATTGCAACTTTTCCCCGCCCGTGGAAGGCAGGCCTTCGCTGCTTACGCACGATGAGGTGTTGACCCTGTTCCATGAATTCGGCCACGGCCTGCATCATTTGCTGACCGCCGTCGATCGGCCGAGCGTCGCCGGCATCAACGGCGTGGCTTGGGATGCGGTCGAACTGCCCAGCCAGTTCATGGAAAACTGGTGCTGGGAGCGGGAGGTGCTGGACTGGATAGGCCGGCATCACCAGACCGGCAAACCGCTGGATGACACGCTGTACCAGCGCCTGCGTGCATCGAGAAATTTTCACGCCGGCCTGCAGATGGTGCGGCAGCTGGAATTCGCCCTGTTTGATTTCAGGCTGCACACCGAATACGAGCCGGCGCAGGGCCGCACCACGCTGGCCATCCTGGAGGAGGTCCGCCGCCAGGTGGCGGTCATCGATGCGCCTGCATTCAACAGGTTCCCCCACGGTTTTTCGCACATCTTCGCGGGCGGTTATGCGGCGGGGTATTATAGTTACAAGTGGGCGGAGGTATTATCCGCCGATGCCTATGCCCGATTCCGGGAGGAGGGGCTGTTCAACCCGGTCACGGGACGGCAATTTTTAAACGCGATCCTTGAGCAGGGTGGCGCGCGCGACGCCATGGAATTGTTCGTCGCATTCCGGGGTCGCGAGCCACGCATCGACGCGCTGTTGCTGGAATACGGGATGGCGGCTTGAAGGAAGGGGCGGTAACAACTATGAAGCGTGCTTGCATGGTCATGATGCTGGGCCTCGCGGTGACAGCGACGGGGGCGGCGGAAACCGTTTACGTCACCGACAAGCTGCTGGTCGGCGTGCATGCCGACAAGACGGTGGATTCCCCCATACTCAAGGTGTTCCCGAGCGGCACGACATTCGAGGTGCTCAAACGCGAGGGCGATTTCGCCCAGGTCAAGGGACCGGAGGGGATCACGGGGTGGGTGGACAGCAGCTATATCACGTCCGACCAGCCCGCCGCCGCCGTGGTGCAGATGCTTGAATCCAAAAACAAGGATCTGGAGGAAAACTTGAAGACGGCCGAAGCCAAGGCCGCCGATTTGGATGCCAAACTCAAGGCGGCACCCGCCGCGCCGGGCGGCGCCAACAAACCCGCGAGCGACCAGCAGATCGACAAACTGCGCAAGGACAACGATGATCTGCAGAAGGCCGTCAACGCCGAGCGCGGCAAGACTGCGGACTTGCTGGTACAGATCAACAAACTAAAATCACAACAGCCGCCGCCCGCCGGCAACGCCGATGACAAAGCCGTATTGGACCGGCTGCAACTTGAAAATGAGGAGTTGAAGGATGCATTGAAGTCCGCGAGGACGCAGGCCGCGGGGGCAAAGGAAAACTCCGCGGGCAATGCGGCAGGTGGCGCTTCCTCCTTCATCAGCCGCGGAATGGAGCCGCTGCTCGCCATAGGTGGCTCACCCCGGGTCTGGGGAATAATCTTGATCGTATTGCTGCTCGGCAGCTTTGGCGGCGGTGCCTACTTTATCGATTACCTGCATCGTAAACGCCACGGCGGCTTCCGCCTGTAGTCATCAGTTGGGCAGTGACTGTGTTCGCCACATGGAACGTGAACTCACTCAAGGTGCGCCTGCCGCACTTGAAGACCTGGATCGAGAACGTCCGCCCGCAAGTCATCAGTCTCCAGGAAACCAAGCTTCAGGACCGGGATTTTCCGGCGGACTTTTTCCGTGATCACGGTTACCACGTGCTGTACAGCGGCCAGAAAACCTACAACGGCGTCGCCATTGCCAGTCACACGCCGGGGACGTTCATCAACGCCGAGATTCCCGGTTTCGATGACCCGCAACGCCGCCTGCTGCATGCGCGCTGGCCGGAATTCCAGATCGTCAATGTCTACGTCCCCAATGGGGCCGCCATCGGCTCCGAGAAATATACTTACAAATTAAACTGGCTGGCGGCATTGCGCGGCTATCTTTCCGGCTTTCTGCCCACGGATCTGCCCACCCTTGTCTGCGGGGATTTCAACATCGCGCCGGAAGATCGCGACGTGCACGATCCCAAGGCCTGGGAAGGCAGCGTACTCACCAGCGAACCGGAACGTGCCGCGTTCCGTGAAATCGTGGCACTGGGTTTCAAGGATTGTTTCCGCCTTTTTGAGCAGCCGGAACAAAGTTTTTCATGGTGGGATTACCGGCGGGGCGCCTTCCGCCGCAATCACGGCCTGCGCATCGATCTCATCCTCGGCAACCCGGCGGCGGCCGCCGCCTGCGGACGATGTTTCATCGACAGGACACCGCGCACCTGGGAGCGACCTTCCGACCACACGCCCGTTCTTGCTGAGTTCACGCCTGCCTGAAAAATTTCAGGTTCCTGCGCGGGCCAGCGCCCAGACTTCGATGTGCGCCGCGCCGGCGCGGCGCAACGTCTTCGCCAGCGCGTTCGCGGTCTGGCCGGAGGTCACGACATCATCCACCAGTGCCAGCCGCAGGCCGGTTACGGGGCCAGCGACGGCGAACGCACCGCGCATATTCTTCGCACGCATGGCGGCTGGAAGCTGCGCCTGGGGTTCGGTCGGCCTGATCCTGACACATAGGTCGTGCCGCAACGGCGGTCCCAACACATTGGAAATCATCCCGGCAAGCTCCGCCGCCTGGTTATAGCCGCGCTCGCGTAGCCGCGTAATATGGAGGGGAACGGGCAACAGTGCGTCGATTCGTCCCGGTCGTTCCGCGAGATCCCGGCCAAGAAACTCCACCAGACGTTCGCCCAGAACCTTTCCCAGTTCCAGCGCCTGATGAAACTTGTAACGGCGGATCATGCCATCGATGGGAAATCGATACAGATACGGTATCCGGCAGCGATCAAATGCCGGTGGTTTTTGCATGCACCGCGCGCAGGTTTCCGTTGCGATCGGCAGAGGAACCGCACAACATGTGCAGGCATTCTCCAGTCGCGGCAGATCGGCCTCACAGCCCGGGCACAGTCGTGCGGCATTATCGAGCCGCGCGCCGCACAAATCGCATGTGGGCGCCCCGGCGCTGAATACCGTCAACTTTGAAGGTATGTAAAACTTGACAGCCTTTACGGCCATGCCGATGATGCCCGCACCCTTGTTCAAGGACGCCCCCGCGCATGAATCTGCCGCATATTTCGCCGCCCCCGCCGGTTGTCGCTGACGGAGATTCTGGTCTGCGCCACGACTGGACGCAAGCCGAAGTCGGGTCGCTGTTTGCGCTGCCGTTCAATGATCTGCTTTACCGCGCGCAAACCGAACATCGCCGCCACTTCGACGCCAACCGCGTGCAACTCAGCACGTTGATGAACATCAAGACCGGCGGTTGTCCCGAGGATTGCACCTATTGTCCGCAAAGCGCACGTTATCAGACCGCAGTCAAGGCGGAGCCGCTGACGGAGACAGCGGACGTGATCGCCGCCGCGAGCGCCGCACGCGAAGCCGGAGCCACGCGCTTTTGCATGGGCGCGGCCTGGCGCTCGCCCAAGGATCGCGATCTCGACGCCGTGATCGAAATGGTGCGCGCAGTCAAAACGCTGGGTCTGGAAACCTGTCTCACGCTCGGCATGTTGAACGCCGCGCAGGCACGGCGGCTCAAGGATGCCGGTCTCGATTACTACAATCACAATCTGGATACCTCCGAGGCCTATTATCAGAAGATCGTCACCACCCGCGACTACGATGATCGGCTGCAGACTCTGCGGCATGTGCGCGATGCCGGCCTGCATGTGTGCTGCGGTGGCATCATCGGCATGGGTGAGGCCGTGGCCGACCGCGCCGCCATGCTGTTGACACTGGCAAACCTGCCGGAACATCCCGAGAGCGTGCCGATCAACCTGCTGGTCAGGGTGGAAGGCACGCCGTTGGCGGCGGCGGATGACATCGATCCGATCGATCTGGTCCGTGCCGTTGCCGTGGCGCGCATCCTGATGCCGGCCTCGATCGTGCGTTTGTCCGCGGGCCGGCGTCAACTCAACGACGCGGAACAGGCGCTGTGTTTTCTGGCTGGAGCCAATTCGATCTTCTACGGCGAGAAACTGCTGACCACCGCCAATCCGGAGATCGGGCGCGATCGCCAATTGTTCGACAAGCTGGGGTTGCGCCCCGCGCCACTGTGACGAAACCGGCGGATCGATTGCTGCCGCAGTTGCAGCAAGCGCTGTCAGCGCAACGCGACGCCGGACTCCACCGGCAGCGACGTTGTCGCACCGGCACCGCCCGGGAACCGCTGCTGGCGGATAAAAAACTCGCCAATTTTTCCAGCAACGATTATCTGGGCCTCTCGGCGGATACGCGCGTGGCTGCGGTGATGATCGACGCACTCCGCGAATACGGCGCGGGGGCGGGGGCTGCGGAGTTGGTCAGCGGCCACACCGCCGCCCACGCCGCGCTCGAGCGCGAACTCGCTGAATTCTGCGGTACCGAGCGCGCCCTGCTGTTCTCCACCGGCTACATGGCCAACCTGGGCGTCATCACCGCACTGGCGGGACTCGCCGGTCGTGGCGCCGTGGTGATGCAGGATCGCTTGAATCATGCCTCGCTGATTGACGGCGCCGTGCTGGCGCGGGCGCGGCTGATCCGCTACCGCCACGCCGATCCCGACGATTTGCATCGGCGTTTGCAGGCGCTGCCGCGACCGGCGGCGCTGGTGGCGACCGACGGCGTCTTCAGCATGGACGGCGACATCGCCCCGTTGCCCGCCATCAGCACCGTCTGCCGGCATGGGGAAGTGCCGCTCGTGATCGACGATGCCCATGGCCTGGGCGTCCTGGGCGACACCGGCCGGGGTTCACTGGAGCACCATCACCTGCATCATTCCGATGTGGCGGCCTACGTCGGCACCTTTGGCAAGGCCCTGGGCCTGTTCGGCGCTTTCGTCGCGGGCAGCGAGGCGCTGATAGAAACGTTAATCCAGCGCGCCCGCACGTATGCCTATACGACCGCGCTGCCGCCGGCCTTGGTATGCGGCGTGCGCGAGAGCCTGCGCATCGTGCGCGAGGAGCCGCGGCATCGCGAGCGCCTGCATGACAACATCCGGCATTTTTGTGAACAGGTGACAAAACACCGCCTGCCCTTCACAGTCACACCCACGCCGATTCAGCCCCTGATCATCGGTAACGCAAGGCGAGTGACGGTACTGAGTGAGGAATTGCTCAAGCGGGGATATTGGGTGCCGGCGATCCGCCCCCCGACGGTGCCCGAAGATACCGCCCGCCTGCGCGTATCGCTGACTGCTGCGCATACACCGGCTGAGATCGATGCATTCCTGCGCGTGCTCGCGGAATCGCTGGAACATCCATGACCGCGGCGATTCAGAAACGAGCGGACATGATCCTGCTGCCGGGTTGGGCCTGCACGGCACAGGTGTGGGCGGGTGTGATACCGCGGTTGGGTGAATTTGCCGTGCCTCAGTCCCTTGATTTGCCCGCCGCGAAAGCCGGCAAAAGCAAGGCGGATCTTTCGCTTGAGCACATGGCGCAACAACTGCTGGCCGCTGCCCCGCAACGCGCTGTATGGGTCGGCTGGTCGCTGGGCGGCCTCATCGCTGCACAAGCCGCATTCATGGCGCCGCACCGCGTGACGGCACTGGTGCTGGTGGCCTGCACGCCGAAATTCGTGCGCGGCCATGACTGGCGTTGCGCCATGCCCGCCGGGATGCTGGCTGAATTTCAACGCTCATTGGACGGCGATGCGGGCGGTACCTTGCGTCGTTTCGCGGCCTTGTGCGCTCACAACGGCAGGCGCGTCGATGCGGCGATTGCCCGCACGCTTGCACACGCCATGCAATCCGCCTCCGAGTCCGACTGTAGGATGCTGGCGGCGGAATTGGCGTTGCTCATGTGCGCCGACTTGCGCGATGTCTTCCGCGCACTGACCTGCCCCGTGCTGTGCATCCTGGGTGAATGGGACCCGCTGGTGCCCATCGCTGTGGCGGACGCACTGCCCGCGCTTAATCCACGCTTCAAGATCCTCCGGATTGCGGGTGCCGGACATGCGGCGTTCATCAGCCATCCCGTGGAATTCATCAACGCACTGAGGGATTTTTGTGGCGGACTTTGATCCGTTCTTTCTCGACCCGCGACAGGTCGCGCACGCCTTCAACCGGGCGGCGGCGGCTTATTCCGCCAACGCGGCGTTTCAGGACGAAATCGCCGCGCGGCTGGACGAGCGGCTGGAACTGGTGCGGCTGGCACCGCCACGGATCCTGGAGGTGGGCGCGGGCTGCGGCAACGGCGTCAGCCTGCTGTCACGGCGTTACCCACAGGCCGAAATTTATGCGCTGGATCTGGCCGTGGAGATGTTGTGCGCGGGCCGCCGGCATTTCGAGAATCATGGCCGCTTAAGCCATATCTGCGCCGACGCGGAGAAACTGCCGATCGCCGATCGCAGCGTGGACTTGATCTTCAGCAATCTGACCTTGCAGTGGTGCAATGATCTGGAGGCCGTGTTCCGCGAGTTTAACCGCGTACTCAGGATTGAGGGCCTGCTGATGTTCACCACGCTGGGCCCGGACACGCTCAAGGAGTTGCGCGCCAGCTGGGCGCAGGTGAACGATGGCATTCACGTCAATGCCTTTGTGGACATGCACGATGTCGGCGATGCCATGATCCGCGCCGGTTTTT
This sequence comes from Gammaproteobacteria bacterium, assembly GCA_035501935.1. Classification (NCBI taxonomy): domain Bacteria; kingdom Pseudomonadati; phylum Pseudomonadota; class Gammaproteobacteria; species Gammaproteobacteria bacterium. The sequence continues at coordinate 127,060 of DATJVC010000030.1, forward strand.
CCGGCCCGGTGCTGGACATGGAAGAGGTGACGTTGACCTACGCCGATGTTCCGGCGCTGATGCGGGAACTCAAGGCCCTCGGCGCCCACAATGTCGCCGTCGGCCGCGCGCATGGATTGTCATCACGGCGGTGCCTACAGCAGATGATCTCGGCCTACGAGCGCTACCGCCGCTCCGACGGCCGTCTCCCCGCCACGCAGGAGGTCATCTACGGCCATGGTTGGGCGCCATCCGGCGGCACGCGGCCACAGGACGGCAGCACGGTGGCCACCTTCCCGCTATCGCAGCTGCACCGCCGCGTCACATGAGTGCCCGCGGCTTGTTCATCACCGGCACGGATACCGGCGTAGGCAAGACCCGCGTGGCTGTCGCCCTGCTGCAACGGTTGTCGGCGATGGACCGTCGGGCGGTGGGCATGAAACCGGTGGCCACGGGCGGCGGGCAAACCGTGGGGGGTCTGCGCAACTCCGACGCCATGCTGTTGCTGCAGCATTCACACAGCCAGCCGGCGTATTCATTGATTAATCCTTATGTCTTTGCGCCGCCGATCGCGCCGCATATCGCCGCTGCTCAAGCGGGCGTACGCATCGAAATGGATCGCATCATTGCCGCTCACCGGCAACTGGCCAATACGGCGGACTGGGTGATCGTGGAAGGTGCCGGCGGCTGGCGCGTGCCATTGAATGAACGGGAGGACATGGCGGCAATAGCGCGCGCACTTGAACTTCCCGTCGTGCTGGTCGTGGGCCTGCGGCTGGGCTGCATCAGCCACGCGCTGCTCACCGCCGAGGCCATCGCGCGCGATGGCCTCAAACTCGCAGGCTGGGCCGCCAATCAGATCGACCCCACTTACTCCACCGTCGAGGAAACCGTTGAATACCTCGCGGGCAGACTCTCCGTACCCCTGCTCTCACGTTGCGGCTGGCAGCAGTCCTGCGTTCTGTCTCTGGATGCCCTAACCCCTTGAACGGCTGCAATGAAATCGTCTTCATTCCCAGGCCAGCCCGAGGGTTGGCGATTACCATGGCGTCGTGTACAATCGCGCACCCTTGAATAGCTGATACCGTTACAAACCTTAGGAATCCACATCATGTCCCGCGTCTGCCAAGTAACCGGCAAACGGCCGATGTCCGGCAACACCGTTTCGCACGCCAACAACAAGACCCGGCGCCGCTTCCTGCCCAATCTGCACACCCATCGTTTCTGGGTGGAGGGTGAAAACCGCTGGGTCAGCCTGCGCGTGAGTTCACACGGCCTGCGCATCATCGACAAGGTCGGCATCGAGAACGTGCTCAAGGACCTGCGCGCCCGCGGTGAAAAGGTCTGAGCGAAGGAGATCCCCATGCGCGAAAAGGTCAAACTCGTTTCCTCCGCCGACACCGGTCACTACTACACCACGATGAAGAACAAACGCAACGACCCGGACAAGCTCGAGATGGTGAAATACGATCCCGTCGTCCGCAAGCGGGTCGCCTACAAGGAAGGTAAAATCAAATAACGCCGACGACACCCGGCAGGGACATTGTCTGAACAGCCCGCGCCTGCGGGCTTTTTTATTCTTACCCAAGATTCTGAATAAGTCCCTCCTGGACTTCTCAGATGACGGGAAATGAAAAACGTGGTTTTCATTTCCCTTCATTTTCAGTGGCGTAGCCGCTGAAAATGGCGGCACTTCCCTGTACCGCGGGAAACTATTTTTTCTTCCTTCTCTCCAACGGCTTGTGAAATAATACGCGCGCCTTTATGGACGACATCTTGATTGCCGCGGAAAATCTGTGCCGGGATTACGGCGCCCTGCGCGCCATCGACCAGGTCAACCTGACACTGAAACGCGGCGAGGTGCTGGGTTTCCTGGGGCCCAATGGCGCCGGCAAATCCACCACCATGCGCATCCTGAGCGGCGCGCTGGCCCCCACCACCGGCAGCATCCGCATCGTGGGCCACGATCTGCTCGAATCCCCGCGCGCGGCCAAAAGCCGGATCGGCTACCTGCCGGAACATCCGCCGCTGTACCGCGAACTGACCGTCGACGAATACCTCCACCACTGCGCGCGGCTGCGGCGCATGAAGGACAGTGCGGCGCGTGAGGCCGTGGTCCGCGTCAAGTCGCGCTGCGGCCTGAATGATGTCGGCCACCGGCTGCTCGGCAACCTGTCCAAGGGCTATCAGCAACGGGCCGGGATCGCCCAGGCCATCATCCATTCCCCGGCGGTGGTGATCCTCGATGAGCCCACTGTGGGTCTCGATCCGATCCAGATCCGCGAGATCCGCGCGCTCATACGCGAACTGCGCGCCGATCACGGCGTCATCCTGTCCACACACATCCTGCCCGAGGTGCAAACAGTGTGCGACCGCGTGCTCATCATTCACGAGGGCCGCATCGTGCTCAATTCCACCATCGACCAGCTGGCGGGTGATACCGGCTGGCGGGTGGGATTCGCCCGGCCGCCATCGATCGAAAAGCTGAAAACCGTTCCAAAAATACAAAACGTAACTGCAGTGGACGCCTCGCATTTTCGTTTCGAAGGCTCCGAGGATGCCGTCACCGGGCTGCTGCGTTTGTCTCTGGAGGAAAACTGGGGGCTGATCGAGTTGACCCGGCATTCGCGTACGCTGGAGGAAATCTTCGTGCAATTGACGCACGGTGAACAGCCGGCGGGAGACGCGTCGTCATGATCCGCGTGATCGCGGCCCGCGAACTGAAGAGCCTGTTCCTGTCACCGCTGGCCTGGGCCGTCCTGGCGGTGACGCAATTCCTATTCGCCTACATGTTTCTCACCCAACTGGAGGTTTACGCCCGCAACCAGGCCCGTCTTGCCGGCCTGGAGTCGGCGCCGGGCGTGACCGAACTCGTGGCCGCGCCGCTGTACTCCAGCGCCGGCGTGGTGCTGCTCCTGCTCGCCCCGCTGCTCACCATGCGGCTGATCGCCGAGGAGCGGCGCAACGATACCCTGACCCTGCTGCTCTCCGCCCCCATCAACGCCACGGAGATCGTGCTGGGCAAATTCGCCGGCTTGATGAGTTTCTTCCTGCTCATGATCGCCATGCTGACCTTGATGCCGTTGTCTTTGAGCGCAGGCACCTCGCTCGACTTTGGTCAGCTGGGCGCCTGCGTGCTGGCGTTGTTGATGCTGCTGGCCGCGTTTTCGGCGCTGGGCATCTTCATCTCCGCGCTGACCGCCCAGCCCATGGTGGCCGGCATCGGCACCTTCGGCGCGCTGTTGCTGCTGTGGATCATCGACTGGGCCTCGACCACCGGATCGTCGGACAAGACCAGCGCCCTGTTCGGCTATCTGTCCCTCGATCACCACTACCAACCGCTCCTGTCCGGCGTGTTTTCCTCCGCTGACGCCGGCTATTTCGTCCTCTTCACCGTGATGTTTCTCGCGCTCGCCGTCTGGCGCGTGGACGCCGATCGGTTGCAGATCTGAACCCCATGCGCATCAACCCCACCCTGCGCCGCTGGCTGCGCCTGCAAGGCTACTTGAGCGCCGTGCTGATCGTCGCCATCACGGGCCTGCTGGCCTACTTGAGCACGCGCTATGAGGAATCCTTCGACTGGACCGCGGCCCGGCGGGGCACGCTGTCGGCGACCAGCCGGGAGGTGCTCGGAAAATTGCACGGCCCGGTCAGCATCACCGCCTTCGCGCGCGAAAGCACGCCCGAGGACAAATCCCTGCGCGAGTGGATCACGCGGTTCGTAAAGCGCTACCAGAGCGCCAAATCCGACATCACATTGGAGTTCGTCGACCCGGACAAATCGCCGGATCGCGTCCGCGAGCTGGGTGTGCGGCTCAACGGCGAACTGGTGGTGCGGTTCAACAACCGCGATCTGCATGTCGACAACCTCACCGAACAGAATCTCACCAACACCCTGCAGAATCTGGCGCGCAACGCCGAGCGCTGGATCGTGTTCCTGAAGGGCCACGGCGAGCGCGACCCGCAGGGCCAGGCCAATCAGGACCTCGGCTTGTTCGGCGCGCAGCTCGGCAATCGCGGCTTCAAGGTGCAGACGCTGGAACTGGCCCAGAGCGGCGCCATTCCCGACAACACCTCGGTGCTGGTGGTGACCACGCCACAGGTCGATCCGCTGCCCGCGGAAATCAAGGCCGTTCAGGATTACGTCAACAAGGGCGGCGCGCTCCTGCTCATGACCGATCCCGGCCCGCAGCATGGGCTGGAGCCATTGCTGCAACAACTGGGGGTTACTTTGAAGCCGGGCACCATCGTCGATCCCACCACGCAACGCCTCGGCATCGAACATCCCGCGATGGCCTTGGTCGCGTATTACCCCTCCCACCCGGCCACCGAGGGCTTCAATCTGCTCACGGTATTCCCCTTTGCCGCCGGCCTGGAAGTAAAGGCGCCCGCGGGCTGGGAAAGCGCGCCGCTCCTGACCACCTCAAAGGCGGCCTGGAGCGAGACCGGACCGATGGAAGGCGAAATCACCTTCGACAAGGACAAGGATATCGCCGGGCCGCTGGATATCGGCGTGGCGTTGACACACAAGGATGACAAAACCGGGAAAGAACAGCGCGTGATCGTCACCGGCGACGGCGATTTTCTCGCCAACAGCTATCTCGGCAACAGCGGCAATCTCGACCTGGGTTTGAGACTCTTCACCTGGCTTTCCCACGATGACACGCTCATCACCATTCCCGCCCGCACCGCGCCGGATCAGACTTTGGAACTACCTCGCACGGCCACGATCCTGATCGGCTTTGGCTTCCTGGTGGTGCTGCCGTTGGCGCTGTTCGCCAGCGGCGCCGTCATCTGGTTCCGGCGGCGGCGGCGTTAAGGCTCGATGAAGCCGGGCCTCACACTCAATCTGCTGCTGTTGGCGGTGGTGGGGGTGCTGGCTGCGGTGGTCTATTTCGAGCCCGGCAAGGAAAAGCCGGCCGTTCCGGTCAAGCTCACCACGCTGACGGCGGCGCAGGTGACGCACATTTCGATTAAGAGACCCGATCAACCCGACATCAAACTCATCAGAAAGGGCGCGCGGTGGCTGATGGAAGCACCCTACGCCACCACAGCGGATGAAGTGCGGATTGGCTTTCTGCTCGATTTTCTGGAGGCCAAGAGCGGCTCGAGCTTCCCGGTGGTGAAAGAGGACCTGCCGAAGTACGCGCTCGACAAGCCACGCGCGGTGCTGACGCTGAACAACGAGGTCTTCGAATTCGGCGACAGCAATCCGATGACCATGCAGCGCTATGTCCGTCATGGCAACGCCATCTATATGCTGTTCGACACGGCGTATCAATATTTGATCGCCGAGGCGGGCACCTATGTGAATCCTCAATTGATCGATGCCGGCGCGAAAATCGAAAGCATCAGTGTGCCGGGACTGAGCGTCGAGCAGC
>DATJVC010000031.1 GCA_035501935.1 Gammaproteobacteria bacterium
GTTCTGCAGCTGGCCGGCGCCGGTGGTGAATTCGCTGCCGGTGAAGCTCACGGTCTGGCCGTAGGTCTTGCTGGTGCTGTTGGCGGTGACATCGAGCGCCGCGGCGGCGACCGTCAGCGTGCCGGTCGAAGCTGCGGCTAGCACATAACCGGTGTTTGCCGTAACAGGCGCAACATTCACGGTGATGCTGTAGAGGCCGTTGCCGAGGTCGCCGCCGGCACGGTGGGCGGTGGCAACCGAACCTGCTGAGGTGACGCCAGGCGTTCCAGTGAAAGTATTCGCCGTCGTGTCCTGCGTGAAGACGTTGCCATAGGTGACTGCGTTAACGAAACCCGTCACTGTGTATGCGCTGGCGACAATCGATGTGGCGTCATCACCATAGGTCTTGGTGACATCAGTCGAAGTAAATGTAAGCGTTGGCTGTGTGGAAAATATGTAGCGGTTGCCTGTCTGCGGTACCGCTGTGGGATAGCTAACATTCCAAATCGCCTGGTTGCCGCTCGCAAGTCCTCCAAACACGTCACTGCCAGGAGCGGCCGAATAAATCAGCCAGCGGCCAGTGCCCGGATTCAGCGTATTGGCGCCCGGATTTAGGAAATTGCCTGCAGCTGCCAGAACAATCGCGTCACCGCTGCCGCTTGCAGTCACATTGCCACCGAGAGTTAGATCGCCAGACAGTGTTTGGGCGATGAGAGTGCTTAGGCTTGACGCCCCCATGGTGAGCGCATTCTGATCGGTCAGCGAAACATCATGGCCGGCGGTGATGAAAACCGTATCGAAATCATTGCCAGTATCGTTCAGAGCGATATCGTTACCAGTTCCGGCGTTAAGCGTGGTGGTACCTGGAACCACTACAGCCCCGATCTGCGTGATCGCGCCGCCCGCCGTCACCACCAAATCCCCTCCGGCGTTAAGCGTCGCCGTGGGTAGAGCCACGCCCGCATCGTCAAACAGCAGGGTCAGATTGCGGAGATTCGTCAGCCCTGAAAGAGCCGGCACGGTGGCGGAAACATCGATGTTGCGTATTCCAACGTCGCGGATATTTGCCTGGTTGTTCGTAAATGAAATTGCCCCGCCAAAATCATTGGCGAACGTGTCCAGCAATACATCACTGTTGGCCGAATCAATTCTGATTGATGTCGTGCCGGATACCGCGAGCGCCCCGCTTTCTGTGAGCGAACCGGCGGCCCTGACCGTCAAGTTGCCGGAGATTGTGGATGCACCCAGATCAAGATCGTTCACATCCCGAAGGCTGAGGTTCTTGCCGCTGGCAATGATTACTGTGCTGAAGTCGTCGGCATTGTTCAGCGTGATGTTGCGGTTCGTGGGCACGGCCAAGGTTGTGGTGCCGCTCACCACCAAATTACCCGCATCCGTGATATTCCCGTTTGCTGTCACCCCCAGAGTGCCGGAAATCGTCGATGCTCTGAGGGACAATGCGTTGGAATCCTGCAAGAGGACGTCATGGCCACTGGTGATTCCGACACCACCGCTGAACAAATTACCGGAATCATTCAGCGTGATGTCATTGGCAGCGCCCGCATCAAGCGTGGTATTGCGTCCTACGGAAAGCGCTCCACTCTGTGTAATTGCGCCATTGGTGGTCACGCTCAGATCACGGCCAATGGTACTCGCCGCCAGGGTCAACGCATTGACATCCGTGATTGAACCATCGTTTCCCGACCCGCTGTTATTAAGCGTAACAGCGCCTTGGAAGTCATTGCTGGCGTCGGTCAGGGTGATGGTGTTGGCGCCGGCGTTGAAGCTTGAGGTGCCGGTGACAGCAATGCCGCCGGCGGTCTCGCTGATGGCCCCGCCGTTGCTGGTGGCCGAGAGGTTGCCGCCCACTGTGCCGGTACCGACGTTCAAGGCGCCGGTGGATATCGCCGTCAGGTCGCCCGCTGCAATGCTGAGTGTGCCCAGCGTCAAGGCGTTCTCGTCAGTGACCTGCACGGCGTTGCCACCAGTGTTGGTCAGACTCACCGCTCCAGTGAAGTCGTTGCCGGCGTCGGTCAGGGTGATGGTGTTGGCCCCGGCGTTGAAGCTTGAGGTGCCGGTGACGGTGATGCCGCCGGCGGTCTCGCTGATGGTCCCGCCGTTGCTGGCGGCAGCGAGATTTCCACCCACCGTGCCGGTACCGACATTGAGCGCACCGGTGGAAGTCGCCGTCAGATCGCCCGCCGCAATGCCGAGCGTACCCAGCGTCAAGGCGTTCTTGTCGGTGACCTGCACAGCGTTTGCACCCGTGTTGGTCAGACTCACCGCATCGGTGAAGTCATTGCCGGCGTTGGTCAGGGTGATGGCAAAGCCGCCGGTGGTGAAGCTGGACGTGCCAGGCACCGTCAAAACGCCACTTTGGGTGATCGCGCCCCCGGCCGTCACCGACAGGTTGCCACCCGCATGCAACGTGGTCGTGGGCAGTGTCACCGCCGCATTGTCGTATTGCAGTGTCAGGTTCCGCAGGTTCGTCAAGGTGCTCAGCGTCGGCACGGTCGCGCCCGCATTGATGTTGCGCAGCCCCACGTCACGGATGTTGCCCAACGTGCCGCCAAACCCCACCGCACCGCTGAAATTGTTGGCCTGTGTATCTAGCAGAATGTCGCTGCTGGCCGCGGTCAAGGTCAGTGTCACAGCACCCGCCGCGGCCGCCTGGGTAATTGCGCCCGTCTCAGTGATGTTGCCACCGGCGGTGATCTTCAATGTGCCAGTACCGACATTGGAAGTTCCCAATACGATGGCGTTGGTGTCGGTGACGGCAACGTTGTTGTTGCCTGTATTGTTAAGCGAGACCGCGCCGGTGAAGTCATTGCCGGCGTTGGTCAGGGTGATGGCAAAGCCGCCGGTGGTGAAGCTGGACGTGCCTGTTATCGTCAGCGCACCACTCTGAGTGAGTGCGCCGGCGTTGGTCTCCGTCAGATTGCCACCAATCGAGCTCGTGCCAAGCGCTAGGGTATTGGCATCCTTGATTGCCACATCGCCCGCCGAAGTCACAGTGGTCAGCGCCACTGCGCCGCGGAAGTCATTGTTGTTGGTCAGCGTGATCGCCGCGCCCGTGGCCCCGGAATTAAAACTCACGGCACCCGTGCCGCTGGTAATGATGGTCGCACCCGATTGCGTAATGGCACCGTTGGAGTTCACCGTCAGCGCGCCCGCCGCATTAGCCATGGAGACGGTCCCCAGCACTAATGCGTTGGTATCCGTCAAGGCAATATTGTTAGCGCCCGTATTGGTCAGACTTACCGCGCCGGTGAAGTCGTTGCTGGAATCAGTGAGGGTAATGGTGTTGCCGCCGGCGTTGAAGGTCGAGGTGCCAGTAACAGCGATACCGCCCGCCGTTTCGCTGATGGCGCCACCGTTGCTGGTGGCGGCAAGGTTGCCGCCCACTGAGCCGGTACCCACATTCAAGGCGCCCGTGGATGTGGCCGTCAGGTTGCCACCCACGCTCAAGGTGCCCAACGTCAGTGCATTGGCATCAGTGACGGCAACGTTGTTGGCGCCTGTGTTGGTCAGACTCACCGCCCCGGTGAAGTTATTGCCGGTATTGGTCAGGGTGATCGCATTCGCGCCAGCGTCGATATCGGAGGTACCCGTGACTGTCAGCGCATTGGCCTGTGTAACGGCTCCGGACGTGGTCAGCGTCAGGTTCCCTGATACCGCCGAAGTGCCGCCATTGCCAAAGGCAAAGGCGTTGGCGTCAGCGAGATTGACGTTATTGCCTGATACGATGCGTACTTGACCGCCAAAATTGTTGCTGGCGTTGTTCAGAGTGATGTCGTTCGCCGCACCTGCGGTCAGCGAAGTGGTTCCCGTCACTGTCAGCGCGCCAGTTTGAGTGACCGCACCTCCACTACTACTCGTGGCTACCAGATTGCCGCCCACGGTACCCTGACCCAAATCGAGCGCCCCATTCGAAGTGGCCGTCAGGTTGCCACCTGTGCTCAAAGCGCCCAGCGTCAGCGCATTTTTGTCTCTGACCTGCACGGCGTTGGCGCCCGTATTGGTCAGACTCACCGCGCCAGTGAAGTCGTTGCCCGCATTGGTCAGTGTGATCACATTCGCGCCAGCATTGAAATTGGACGTGCCCGTCACCCTCAGCGCACCACTCTGAGTGAGCGCTCCTCCCGTGGTCACCGCCAACTTACCGGAAATGGTAGACGCGCCGAGAACCATGGCATTGGTGTCTCGCAGCGTAACGTCATTACCGCTGGTAACCACCATGGTTCCAAAATTATTCGTGGAATTACTGAGAGTGATATTGTTCGCCGCGCCAGCCGCCAGGGTCGTTGTCCCACTTGAGGTGATACTGGTGCCGCCAACCTGGGAAATCTGTCCACTGGCGGTTATGCTTACAGCACCTGATCCGGCGCCAATGGTTCCAACGGAAGCCGTAGTACCTGCCGTCACCGAAATGGCCCGGTTGGCAGTAGTAAGTCCGCCGAGACTTGCACTGCCACCCGCACTGATCGTGATGGTACCGGTGCCGGATGCAACGATGGCATCGGCGGTGTCATTAAACGTAATGGCACCAGTGGTGGTAGTCATCGTCAGACTGCGGTTGTTGGTCAGTGTAATGGCGTTATCGGCGATGTTGTTCACCGTAATGCTTTTATTGGCCTGAAGTATGATGTTGGCGTTGGTACCCTCGATCTTCTGCTCAGAGATGTTGTAGGTCGCAGTGCCGCCATCAGCGAACAGGATTTGTCCGAGCGTCCCTCCCGCAGGGACATTGGTGTTGAGCTGATTGTCATCCGCAGCGCCGGTACCGTTGTTGATGATTATGGCGTCCGGATCGAGGAACAACGTTCCAAAATTACCGTTCGATGCTGAAAGATCCACACTGCCTTCAAATGCCAGATCTTGTTTTCCAGAAACTTCGACGAATCCGCCATCGCCGGAATGGGATCCGCCGTTGGCGCTGATATTCCCGTAATAACGGGTGATATCATCAGCCCAAATCACTACCTTGCCGCCGTCGCCGGAATCAGTGGCGTCCGCTTTAATCGTTACATCGCTGCCAACGTAAGTACGGCTGGCATTCTGGACATCAGGGTTTTCACCGTGGTAGTCGCCGCCGACGAGCACCTCACCGCCACCGGTCGCACCGGACGCATCGACACTCGCCTGATTTATGAGGCCAACTTGCTGGCCAAGCAGTTTTACATTTCCGCCCGCGGCCGCGCTGCCCTTCGCCTCCACCTTGCCATCGGCAAGTAAAGTGCCGTTTTTGGCTTGAATGGTGATATTGCCGCCGGTCGCGCCATTCGCGGTGATAGCGGAAGTGGCGTCAAGCGTTATGTCGTGATCGGCCCTCACTTCAATTTGGCCGCCGCCATTGGCACTCAATGTGCCGCCATTGGTGACCGTGTCGCCGCTGAGCCGGATGACGCCGTTGACGTTCTGTACGTTCTGGGCCTCGACGATGCCCGTGTTGTTGACCACTGCGGTAGCCAGACTATCGGCGGCCTTGGCGGTCAACAGGGCCTGCCCGCCATCGGCCGAGATTACACCGGAATTATGGATTGCCGCCGCCGCGGCGCCCTGATCGACCTCGAAGCTTACGAGCTTATTGCCGGAGAGATCCATGCGCACGCGATCACCGGCGCCCAGTGCCGCATTGCCACCATTCGCCGAGATCGTTCCCTCGTTGCGGACCTCGGGCGCGATGAGTGCGATGGTGCCGCCTTGGGTGGTGATCGCGCCCTGATTGATGACGCTGCCCGCGCCAGCGCTGCTTGTGGTGAAGGTGTAGTTGCCGGCGCGGAAATCCTCATCGGAGATGTTCAGCGTCGAGGCAACCAAGCCGCCGACATTGACTTGCGCGGTGGGCGAGAACAATACACCCGCCGGGTTGACAAGGAAGACCATGCCGGTCGCATTCAGTTGTCCGAAAATTTCAGACGCGCCGCCTCCGGCATTCACGCGGTTCAAGGCCACGGACGAAACAGAGGGCTGGTAGAAATTGACCTGCGCGCTGGAGCCGATGTTGAAGGTGTTCCAGTTGATGATGGCGCTCTGCGCGGACTGCTTGACGTCCATGCGCGCGGCGGATTGCGAAATCGTGGCCACCGCGTTGCCGCCCTGCACCGCGCCGCCGGCCGGCAACGCGCCGGGATCAAGTGCGTACGCGCGCTGGCCGGCAAATGCCAGCGCGATGGCGAACGCAAGCGGGCGGGGCTGAAAGACCGCCTTGCGGACTTCAGCGTGGTGGCGTTTGGGCATTAGGCAATGTTTCGGGTTGACGGTAATTGTGGGTATTTACAGATTAATAATCGCCTGGTACCGGTAATGCGGCGTTGATCTGGGTCAATCGACAATTGTTCATCAGCGGTTATATTTGTGAACGTCCGCACAAAAGTGGCATTTAGCTTTCTCACCTTTAAAAGCAGGTGAAAAAAATTGAAATAAAACTGTCTCCCGAAGGCGACGATACCGTCCCTCCCATTATACGAACTACCATGAAATAACATTTGCAACTAATTGTTCTCCAGATAAATTTACAGTAGTTAATTGTATCGTGCCAGATTCATATATATCTTATGCATATAAGGCGCAACTATTATGCCGTACTTAACTATCTGTTACATCGAAATAATATGTAAAATATGTCGCACATTTTACAGTTACAGATAAGACAGTAAATGCATCAATATGACGCATTTATAATTAATTTATTGAATTAAATACATTAATAATGCACTGTTATAGTGCTATTAAAGCGATTGGAAAGGAACAGCTGGGAGAACTTAGGGCGAAGGCTGCAATAGACCTAATTTTTCATAAATTGCCAATGCGTTATTGACCATCTCTCCAACGAGGGGGCGTAACTCCGTTTCATCGATTACCTGCACATTATTCCGGGCAATATTGAATTCGCGATTTAGACAGCGTTCAAGCAGGCTTTTCTTGATCACCTCAGAACCGGTTTTACCATCCAGCAGCGGCAGCAATGCGATGTCAAATTGGTTGATGGAGACGGGCTCATGGCGCAGAGTGGGGACCACCGTCTGTTTCAGTCCGGCGTAGTAGCACGCCGGCTCGAAGGCACGGGGTTGAGTATCGGCAGCACGGCCATAATCCTGCCGTTCGACATGTAATTGCAGCATTCCGCTCAACACCAGCGACGATAACGAATTGTCGAGAAGATGGATGTCACTGTCATTACCGGTTTCGCGCCCGGTCAACTTGAGTCGAGCCTGCCGCAACCATTCATCAAAATCGAAAACCCGCGGGAAGTGTTCGCCCAGCACCGCCAGGGCAGCCTTCACAAAAGGTTCGCGTACTTTGATCTTGCGACCCAAGTTGTCGCTGAAACTGGTCTCCTCCATGGCATTGAGCGGTCTGTCACCTTCCTGCCTGATGCGACCGCTGAAGAAAAAAGCGCGCAGATGTTCAGACGTAATATTGCGGCGCAGTTGCGCGAAGCGGTTTTGATGGACGAGCAAGGTTTGACGGAAAGTGCGGTTACGGAAGAAATCCATATATTGCTCGGTAGCCAGAATGTTATCCCGGCTCAGGTGTTGCAGGGTCTTGTAAACGTCCGCACCCAGCCGCTGCGGCGCCATGTCGGCAAGCACGGCCTCGCCTAGATAAGCCAGTTGATGATTGGCGGCGCGCTGGATGAAGTCTTTAAAGTAGCAAGGATGATTGTTGACTTCCATATGATCATGATAGAGATAGTCATCCTTGACCTTGTTCATCAGTTCCGTTTCGGCCTTGAGGTAACGGCCGAAGGCCGTCTCTGGATCTGTGATCTTGAAAATGTATTGGATGATGGCGCGGGCCTGCGCCACTTGCTGTTTAGGATCGGTAATACCGCCAGCATGATACAAAATTGCGTCTCGGATAACCTCGCGCATTTTCCAACCCGGGTAGGTGTTATAGCTGATATAGGCAACCCCTTCATCGGCCAGATCACGATGGCAGATATTAAAAATGGCTTCCTGCGCCATTTCCGGCACCCAACTGTAAACGCCGTGACAGATGATGTAATCGAATTTTTGTGCGGGCGGCTTCAGTTCGGTCAGGCTCAGATGCCGGATTTCAATATTGCCGAGACTCAGCGCTTGGATTGCCTGTCTGGCTTGTTCCACCTCCACACGCGAGAGTTCAATGCCGACAAAACTGGCCTTCGGATAACGCACCGACAGGGGAATGAGATTACCGCCGGCTGAACAACCCAGTTCCAGCACGCGTGCTTCTGACGGCAATTTGGGGGCCATGCCGAATAATTTGGCCTGACTCGCCAGCTGTTCCGGCTGGGACTGCGGATAGGCATTTGAGTGGTAAGGTACTTCATCGTAGGAATATTTCGATCCAGCAGCAGACGCCCCGGCATTTTCCCCCATAATCCGGCCTGCCGCCGCAGCCGGATTTGCGGAGGACGCGCTCGAGTCAGCGGACGGTTTTGCCGTAGCCGTATTTTTTGATTCGGATTTTTTCACTATTGCCAGTGCCCTGGATGGTCAAACAATGCCCATTTTGGCGATTATACTCATTATCCGATTTGTCGCGCCGCGATTGGCCTCCACCACCGCCGCTGCCGCCCGCCCCCGCACCCGCCTTGCCAGGGGGTCGCTCAACAAGCGCATTACGGCCTGGGCAAGCATCGTCGCATCAGTAACCGACTCCAGCCCCCCCGCCTCCTTCAGTAAGTGCCGCGCTTCGACGAAATTGAACGCATAAGGACCGCACAACACCGGCAATCCCAGCGCCGCCGGCTCAAGCAAATTATGGCCGCCGGTGGGCACAAGACTGCCGCCTACAAAGGCGACATCCGCCGCTGCGTAAAACAAGATCAGCCTGCCCAAGACATCGACGACATGCACGGCTGAATCCCCGCTCTCCTCCGATCGGCTGTGGCGCTGCACCCTGAAGCCCCGTCGTTCCGCGATTGTCGTCACTGCTGCGGCGCGGTTGGAGTGGCGTGGGACCAATATGAGCAGGCAATCGGGATATCGTCTCCGTATCTGCCCATGCGCGGCAAGGACGATTTCCTCCTCTCCGGCATGGGTGCTGGCGGCGATCCACACAGGCCGCGCAGCGGCGTTTCTCTCACGCCACTCGCGACCAAGTTTTATCGCGTCCGGATCCAGCGGCTGATCATATTTGAGGTTGCCGGTCACCGTGATTTGAGCAGCCCCCAAGGTCTGCAGGCGTACGGCGTCTTCCACGGTTTGCGCGGCGGCGGTCACCGCAGACAACATGGCGTGTGTGAGTGACGCAAAGCGGGCATAGCCGCGCGCCGAGATCGCCGACAATCGGGCATTAGCCAGCAGCACCGGCACGCGACGTCCAGCGCAAGCAGCGAGCAGGTTGGGCCACAACTCGGTTTCCATCAGCACGCACAACGCCGGCCGGGTGCGCACAAGAAAGCGAGCGACAGCGCCCGGAACATCGAAAGGCATGTAGGCATGCGTCACGACGCCACCCAGTTTCTGCCGGACCATATCGGCACCGGTCGGTGTCATCGTTGTGATCAAAATCCGATGATTGGGATATTTCGATTGCAGCGCGTTGATGAGTGGCAACGCCGCCAGGAATTCGCCAACGGATACGGCATGTATCCACAGGGTGATTGCTCCAGGCGGCGAATAAGGCGCAAACCCGAAGCGCTCCGGCAGGCGCCGCCAATAACCGCGATGACGCCAGCCAAGGAAACCCAGGCGCAAAAGCAGGAATGGCAGCGCGAGATAAAACGACAGCGTGTAAAGCAGACGCCAGATGCGCGCGGTCATTACCCCGTCACGCCCGGACGAACTCGGGGCGCGTGCGCAGCCAGTCAAGATAAGCCGGCACCCCCTCTTCCACGGTCTTGAAGACGCCGGTGTAGCCGGCGGCGCGCAGCCGTGTGAGATCAGCCTGCGTATGGCTCTGGTAACTGCCGCGCAGGGCGTCCGGGAAGGGAATATATTCAATTTCACCGCGTTGATGCAGGCTCAATACGGCGCGTGCGACTTCATTGAACGTCTGGCTGCGGCCGGTGCCGACGTTATAAATCCCCGATGGCGCACCGGCCTGCGCGAACCACAACGTGGCGGCCACCACGTCATCGACATGGACGAAATCACGGCACTGCTCGCCATCGGCAAAGCCATCACCGCCGCAAAATAGCCTCACCGTTCCCTGCTCCAGCACCTGTCTGTGGAAATGCCAGACCACGCTGGCCATTGCGCCCTTGTGCGACTCCCGCGGACCATAGACGTTGAAGTAGCGCAGCCCGAAGACTGGGGGCGCATCCTTGCGGGCCAGTTGGCGGCGAACATGTTGATCAAAGGCAAATTTGGAGAAGCCATAAGCGTTGAGCGGTGCCTCGTGCTCGCGTGTCTCGGCAAACTTGCGGCCCGCGCCGTAGACCGAGGCGCTGGAGGCGTATATCAGGCGGATGTTGCGTTCCATGCAGTAGCGCAGCACCGCCTTGGAGTAGCTGTAGTTGTTGCGCATGAGATGGCGGCCATCCTGTTCCGTGGTGTTGGTACAGGCCCCCAGATGGAATATTGCCTCGATGCCGTCGGGCACTTCCGTGCCCCACTGGATGTGTTCCAGAAACTCATCCTTGTCCATGTAATCCAGCCAGTTGCAATCGATCAGGTTGCGGAACTTGCGGCCGTGATGAAGATTGTCGACGATCAGGATGTCATCGCGTCCCCGCGCGTTCAGGGCGCGAACCAGATTGGAGCCGATGAAACCGGCGCCGCCGGTGACGATGATCATCGTCCGGCCTTTTTGGATGTTGGCGCGGAGGATAATGCGCCGATCAGGTCCGAGCTGGAGCAGCCGGGCACATAGTCGAGGATCACCACCTGGCCGCCGTGCGCCCGCACGGACCCACCGCCAGCCACCTCTTCAGGGCGGTAATCGCCGCCCTTGACCAGCACCTCCGGCAATACACGGTTAATCAGCCGCTCCGGCGTGTCTTCGGTGAACGGCACCACCCAGTCGACTGCGGACAATGCCGCCAGCACCTGCATGCGTTGCGCAAGCTTGTTGATAGGACGGCCATCGCCCTTCAGCCGTCGCACCGAGTCATCGTCGTTCACCGCGACTATCAAACGATCGCCATGCTGCCGCGCCTTCGCAAGATACTGCACATGGCCGGCGTGCAAAATGTCGAAACAACCGTTGGTCATGACAATGCGCTCGCCGCGCAGCCGCGCGCCGCGGAGTTCTTCGAGCAATTCCGTCTCGTTCAGCACTCCGGAGCGTGCCTGAGCCTCGCCATGCAATTCCGCCTCCAGTTCCCGGGTCGTGACCGTCGCCGCGCCGAGCTTGCCGACGACAATACCGGCGGCGGCGTTCGCGAACCTGATCGCCTGCAACAGATCCTTGCCCGCGGCCAGGGCGGCGGCCAGCACTGCGCACACGGTGTCGCCGGCGCCGGTGACATCGTAGACATCGCGGGTGCGCGCCGGCAGCAACACCACCTCGTCCTGCGCCGGCACCAGGGCCATGCCATGCTCACCGCGCGTCACCAGCACCGCCTCGAATTGATGCCGTACGCATAACTCACGCGCGTGACGCTCGATGGTTGCGTCATCGCCACACACGCCGACAACTGCTTCGAATTCCTTCAGGTTGGGCGTGATCACCGTGGCGCCGCGATAACGCGAAAAATCGACGCCCTTGGGGTCGGCGACCACCGGTCGCCCGGCCTTGCGGGCCAGTGCGATCAACGCCGCGGGATCCGCCAAACATCCCTTGGCATAATCCGACAACACCATCGCCTGAACATCGGGCATGGCATGGGCCACCTCGGATCGCACGCCGTCCCAATCCACGTGAGGATTACCATCTTCAAAATCGAGGCGGATGAGCTGCTGATGCTGGCTCAGCACCCGCAACTTGACGATGGTTTGCATATCCGGCGACTGCAGAAGACGATCGTCAATGTCCTGATCGTTCAAAAGTGTTTTCAATACATGCGCCGCGTCGTCTTTGCCGGTCAGGCCGATGAGTGTCACCGCTGCACCAAGGCTGCGGATGTTGAGCGCAACGTTGGCGGCGCCGCCCGGTCGTTCATCCCCGGCATCGATAATCCGCACGATGGGAACCGGCGCCTCCGGCGAGATGCGTGCCGTGTTGCCGTGCCAGTACCGGTCGAGCATCACATCGCCGACCACCAGTACGCGCGCGGCAGCGAATAATGTATTCAGATAATCCATGAAATTCCTAAGGTTATCCCCAGTTGCGCCGAAGGTTGCGCGGCCCCGCAGTTTATCACAAGCTAAGCATATTTCCGGACGCAGACCGTCATGCTCAGACACCCGTTTTTCACGCTGTTGCTTGCCGCCGCACCGCTGATCGCCGCGGCTGCCGAAGACGTCGTGCCTGAATATACCGCGACCTACGCCGTCGCCCTCGACAATTCGCCCGCCGGCACCCTGGTGCGAACGCTACGCCGTGATGCTGGCGGCAGTTATCTTTTTGAATCAGAAACCAAAGCCACACAGGGATGGTACAGCCTGCTGGGATTGGCCATTCAGGAAAAGAGCGCCTGGACGCTGGAGGCGGGTCAACTGCGCCCGTTGAACTACAGTTACCAGCAATCCGGGCCGGGGGGACGCGACCTGACCATGGAGTTCGATTGGCAGAAAGGCACCTTGCGGCAACACGGCGGCAAGCATGAACGCGACACGCCACTCGTTCCTCACCTGCTGGACAGATTACTGTATCAATACGCCCTGACGCGCGATCTGACATCCGGCAATCCGGTGCTGGACTATGTGGTCGCCGAGGACGGCAAAATAAAAACCTATCACCTGCGGCGCGCCGGCGGGGAAACGCTGGCCACGCCGTTGGGCAATCTGGAAACGATCCGCATCGAACGGCGCAAAGAGGACAGCAAACGGATGACTACACTATGGTGCGCCCCGGCGCTGCATTATTTGCCTGTGCGCCTCGATCACATCGAAAAAAACGGTCAGCAAACTTCGGCACTGATCCAGTCGCTCAGCACTATGGAGCCACCGCCCCTGGCCATAGGAAAGTGAACGACATCGACGGCAACTCCGGTTTAGCTGCCGCCCCCTTCTTTCAGCAGCTTGATGAGCGTGTCGGTCGGAAAGTAATGCCCCAGAAGTTCACCCTTGTCCGACATCACCGCAGGAGTTCCTTGTACGCCCAACGCAAGGCCCAGATCGAACTCATCCTTGACGGGATTGGGACAGACCGCCGGGGGCGGCTTGTTGCCCAGCTTGGCCTGGGTGAGCGCCTGCCGTTTGTCCGCCGAGCACCAGACCGACACCATGTCATTGTAGGTTGGGGAATTCACCCCCGCGCGCGGGAATGCCAGGTAATGCACGGCAATGCCGGCATCGGTGATTTTCTGGATATCCTTGTGCATCCGCCGGCAATACGCGCAATCCGTATCGGTGAACACATAGATGCTGTATTCGGGCTTGCCCTTGGGTAGAAAATCAATGGTCTTGCCAGCCATCGCATGCAGGGCGCTGGCACGAGCGGCCAGCCGCGGCGCCTCACTCAAGTCGCGGTTTTCCTTCAAATCCATCAGGCTGCCGTTGTAGAAGGCATAGTGGGCGTCGGCGGACACGTAGAGCAGGCGCGGGCCCAGCGTCACTTCATACCATCCCGGCACCGGCGCGGGATTTACGTTGGTCACTTTCGCGTTGTCAACCATGGAATCCAGTTGCCGGGCTATCCCCTGGCGCACGGCGGCATCATCCGCCGCCTGCACCACCCCTGCGACTGCCAAACCGGACAGCAAACCGATGGTTTTTGTGAACAACTTCATGGTAATGCTCCTCAAACGAGATGACCGCTGCATTCAAGTATAGCGTGAGACCCGCGATATCGCGCAGTGTTCCGCACCGGCGCCACACCCGGTAATACGGCAATCAGCCGGATTTGCGATAGGGGCAATTATTCTTACGGCAACTGCCATACAGCACCAGCGAATGATCGGCCAGGTCAAACCCGGAGCGCTTGACGATGTCCCGCTGCCGTTGCTCGATCACGTCGTCGACAAATTCCTCAATGCGCCCGCATTGCATACAAACGATATGATCATGGTGGTGGCCTTGATTAATTTCGAACACCGCCTGCCCACCTTCGAAATGATGGCGGGTCACGAGGCCCGCGGCTTCGAACTGCGTCAACACACGGTAGATGGTCGCCAGTCCAACATCTTCACCGGCGTCCAGCAGCTGCTTGTAGACATCCTCCGCGCTCACGTGCCGGTGCGGCGTACGCTCAAGAATTTCAAGGATGCGCAGACGCGGCAAGGTCGCCTTCAAGCCTGCCTTTTTCAACTCATGTGGATCCATACCGTCATCTCATGCTTCGATTATGAGCGGCCTGCGCCGCGGGACACGATGATGAAACCCGCCGCCGGTGCAGTATAGCTTAATTCCGTCCCCCCCGGCCTGACTGTACAATGGAACTTAGGATCACCTGGGCTCTCGAAAGTGCATAATTCCACCCTTGATTTCTTGGGCTTCAACATGTCGGGCATGTAAGATGGCGGCCACAATGACCATGCGCAACGTTCCCACGGCCCTCTGCTTGCTTGTCCCGCTCACGGTGACGGGATGCAATTACACAAAAATACCCACGCCCGCCGATTTGCCGATTGTCTACAAGATCGACGTTCAGCAGGGCAACGTGGTGACTCAGGATATGCTGGCCAAGCTGCAACCCGGCATGGATAAATCCAAGGCGCGCTTCATCATGGGCACACCGCTGGTCGTCGACGTTTTTCACCAGAATCGATGGGATTACCTCTACACCTTGCAGGAGCGGGGTGGCGAGATCAAACAACGGCGGGTCTCGCTGTTTTTCAAAGACGACAAACTGGATCACATCGAGGGTGACGTCAAGCCGGCCAGCGGCGAAATTGCGGTCCAGGAACGCAGAAGCGATACAGTGAATGTGCCCGAACAAGAAAAAACCCTGCTGGCAAGGATGAAGGACAAGATGGGCGGTTCGGATAAAAAGCAGGAAACCGCCGCAGCTGCGGAGACAAAGACACCCGCGGCGGGCGGACCCTCCGCCCCGGCGGAGACCGCAACGGCTGAAGCGGCATCCAAATCAACGCCAGCCAACACTGCCGTCGCGGCCGAATCCGGCAGCGGGGCCCGGACATCCGCCAATCCGGCGGAGTCTGAGATTAAAACCCAGACTGCGGCCTCAGATAAAACCGTTGCCGCGAAAACCACGGAGGTCACCATCCCCGAGGATGCGCCGCGCCCTCCGGAGAAGAGTTTCTTCCGCAAGCTCCTTGAGAAAGTGGGGGTGGGCGATAATGAGGGTGGTAGTTACGAGCCCTCCGATCCCAGATACAAAGATCCCACGAATCCGGACACCTCTCCGACCGCTTCGCACTAAAGCGACCGGGGGCGGCCCCAGTTCTTAACCCATGGTGCTAGGGCTGTAAGCTGCCGAGAAAATCCTGCTTGCCCACCTCCACCCCGTTATGACGCAGGATGAGGTAGGCGGCGGTGACGTGGAAATAGACGTTCGGCAGGGCGAAGTTCAACAAGTAGGGCAATCCCTTGAACGTCATCGTCTGGCCGCGCAGCGGCAATTGGATCGTTTTGTCCTCGGTACCGTCGATCTGCTTCGGCTTGAAGGTGTTCAGATAGGCAACGGTCTTTTCGATGCGCGCCTTCAATTCCGGCAGCGTCTTTTCATCGTCTTCATATTTTGGCGGCTCAGCCCCCGACAGCCGCGCGGCGCAACCTTTGGCGATATCACCGGCAATCTGCACCTGCCGCGACAGCGGGAACATGTCGGGCGCCAGCCGCGACTGCACCAGGACATCCGGGTCAAACTTTTTTGCCTGAGCGTACTGCGCGCCTTTGTCCAGGATGGCGGAAAGGTTGGTCAACATGCGCACAAACACGGGCACGGAGGCGTTGTACATGGAAATAGTCATGGGTAACTCCTTAATTATTTGGACATTGATTTCATGCTACGCATGATCAGACACTATGGCAACATTACGGTTCCATGGGCGGGAATTATGGCGGCTAATCTTCGTGAGCGTATGTTTGTGGTGGCGGCGGACATCACCAAGCTGCAGATGGACGCCATTGTCAACGCCGCCAATGCCGCGCTACTGGGCGGCGGTGGTGTGGACGGCGCCATTCATCGCGCCGCCGGCCCACAGTTGTTGGAGGAATGCAAGGCGCTCGGCGGCTGCGAGACTGGCCATGCCAAGATCACGCGCGGCTACCGGCTGCCCTCCAAGTATGTCATCCACACCGTCGGGCCGGTCTGGGAGGGCGGTGCCAAGGGTGAGCCGGAACTGCTGGCCGCCTGCCACCGCGCCAGTCTCGCGCTGGCGCTGGAACACCGCATCCGCAAACTGGCCTTCCCCGCAATCAGTTGCGGTATTTACGGCTATCCCGCCCGCCACGCCGCGAAGATTGCGCTGGGCGAGACTGCGAGTTTCCTGACCAAACATCAGGAAGTGGAGGAAGTCACCTTCGCCTGCTTCGATGAGGATATCTTCTGGGCCTACGAGCGTGCGTTCAATGCCTTGATCTGAACCAACATTGGATATGGAGGCTCGCGCCGATCGAAGTTTCGTCACCCGAGCCTCACTCCGACTCAAAAGAGTAAGCAGGGAGGCTCCCCGCCTGGAGTAGAATTCGGCCATGCTGGAAGCACTCTGGATCGCAGCGGCCTTCATGCTTGGCCTGGCCGTCCGTCAACTCGGCCTGCCACCCTTGATCGGCTATCTGGGCGCCGGAATGCTGCTGCGCCTGCACGGTGTTCAAGCGGCGCCCGCCCTCCCCGCACTGGCGCATGCCGGTGTTCTGCTGCTGCTGTTCAGCGTCGGCCTCAAGTTGCGGCTGCGCAATCTGCTCGACCGCACCAATCTCGGCGGCGGCAGCGCACATTTGCTGCTTGTGACGCTGGCCCTCCTGCCGGTGTTGAACTTCTACGGGCAACTTCCAGCGTCCCCGGCGGTGACACTCGCCATCGCGCTGGCCTTCTCCAGCACCGTGCTGGCGGCGAAGGTGCTGGATGAACGCCGTGAGTTGCGCGCCTTCCACGGTCGCGTGTCGGTTGGCATCCTCGTCTTTCAGGACCTCGTCGCCGTGACCCTCATGTGCTACGCAGGCGGCAGCGTCCCCTCGGCCTGGAGTCTGGCTCTGCTGGCCCTCCCCCTGCTGCGCCCGCTGCTGCATGCCCTGCTGCGGGTGAGCGGCCACGATGAACTGCTGGTGTTGTTCGGCCTGCTGCTGGCGCTGGCCGGCGGCGCCGGATTTGAACGTCTGGGCCTGAGTCCGGAATTGGGCGCGCTGGCGCTGGGTATCCTCATCTCCGGCCACGACAAGGCCACGGAGCTGGGCGATGCCCTGTGGAGCGTGAAGGAGGCGTTTCTGGTCGGCTTCTTTCTGCAAATCGGCATAACCGCTCAGCCGGACTGGCAGACGCTGCTGGGCGCGCTGCTGCTGACGCTGGCCCTGCCGGTCAAGGCGGCATTGTTCTTCATCATCATGCTGCGCATGCGGCTGCGGGCGCGCAGCGCCTTTCTGGCAAGCCTGAGCCTGGCCAGCTACAGCGAGTTCGGCCTCATCGTGGCGAATAAACTGGCCGAGCGCGGCGCGCTCCCGCACGAATGGGTGTTGCTGTGCGCGCTGGCGATGGCGTTGTCATTCATTCTCGCGGCGCCGCTCAACCGCCACGCCCACGCCCTGTATGAAAAACTGGAGCACCGGCTGACGACCATGGAAAGACACGTGGAGCACGTGGACGATGAGCCGTTGTCGCTGGGTCAGGCACAAATTCTCATCATGGGCATGGGCCGCGTCGGCACCGGCGCCTATGACTTTTTAAGCAGACACGAACGCGTGGTCGGGCTGGATTCCGATCCGGGCAAGGTCGAGAAACACCGGCAACAGCACCGCCGCGTGCTGTACGCCGACGCCGAGGATCCAGGCTTCTGGACTCGCGTGCGGCTGGACAGCATCCGCGCCATATTGCTCACCATGCCCGATCCGCAGGCCAATGAAATCGCGGCGCGGCAATTGCGCCGCCGCAACTACCATGGGCTTATCAGCGCCGCGTCGCGCTATCCTGATGAGCGCGAACCCGCGCTGGCCGCCGGCGTCGACATGGATTTCAACGTCTATGACGAGGCAGGCGTCGGTTTCGCTGAACATGTGCTGGAAGCGCTTTATAATCGACAGGACAAAAGGACCGTTGCCGCCCCGTCAGGAGACGCCTCATGAGCCTGCCCATCACCGCCTTATATACGGGTATGCTGAGCGCATTGCTTATCGCGCTGTCAGTGGCGGTCGTCAGCCTGCGCGTGAAACACCGGGTGACGATCGGCACGGGCAACGTGCCGGGGCTGGAACGGGCCATCCGCATACACGCGAATTTCGTCGAATACGTACCGCTGGCGCTGCTGTTGCTGATGCTCTGCGAAATCAATCAGGGCGCGCCGCGCATGTTGCACAGCTACGGCATCGCGCTGGTCATCGCCCGTCTGTCTCATGTTCTGGGATTGAGCTTCACTTCGCGACCCAATCCGGGGCGTCTTATTGGCGCGACGCTGACGTGGCTGATCATCCTGGGCCTGGCCACCATCAATATCCTCTATTACCTCAAACATTGAAGGCACGCGTGCCGGCATATGCATAACATCATCGCCGTCATCTTCGACTTCGACGATACGCTGGCGCCGGACAGCACCACCGGTTATCTGCGCCACGCCGGTCTCAGGGACACGGCGCATTTCTGGCAGCACGAAGTCACCCAGTTGATCGACAAGGACTGGGACCCTGTCCCCGCCTACCTCTACGCCATGATTCAGAAGTCGCAAGCCGGCGCCATACCGCCCATCACGCGCGAGGCCCTGTCGGCCTGGGGCAAGAAATTGCCGTTGCACGGCGGCGTGGAGAAGCTATTCCCGAGCTTGCGCGAATGCGTACGGCAGGCGCACCCGCACGTCACGGTGGAGTTTTATCTGATCAGCAGCGGCATCGGCGATGTCCTGCGGCACACGCGCATCGCGCACGAGTTCACCGATCTATGGACCTCGGAATTCGACTACGACGACAAGGGCCACGCCTGCTTCACAAAAAAAGTCGTGAGCTTCACCGACAAGACACGTTATCTGTTCCACATCCAGAAAGGCCTCATCGGCCCGCAGTATCGCGGCAAGCCGTTCGACGTCAATCGCAAATTCACGCCCGAACAGACGCGCATCCCGATGCACCAGTTCATCTTCGTCGGCGACGGCATGACCGACATCCCCTGCTTCTCGCTGGTCAACAAGGAAAAAGGCATCGCCATCGGCGTGTACGATCAGGAACAGGAGACCAAGTGGGGCAAAGCCTACAAATTCGTCGCCGACCGCCGCGTTAATACGCTCTACTCCGCCAACTACGCCGAAGGCTCCGACCTCTCCAACTTCCTCAAGATGGCGGTGCGCAATATGGCCGAGCAAATCGCCGTCCAGGCCGGCTCCTATCAAGCCTAGAAAATGCTCACGGAAGCTGAAGCGCGCAATCTTGCAACGCATTGGATTCAAGCATGGAATGCGCATGACCTTGAAGAAATCATGTCGCATTACGCACCAGAGGTTGTTTTAGTGTCCCCGGTCGCAGCCAAGCTGCTGAACGATGCCTCGGGCACGGTGAAAGGAAAAGAAGCATTGCGAAAATATTTCAAGCGGGGGCTCGAAGCTTACCCGAACCTTAAATTTGAGCTTGTCGATGTCATGTGGGGGCTTTCCAGTGTTGTGCTCTACTACGTGAATCATAAGGGCTCAAAAACCGGTGAATTCATGGAAGTGGACACAAACGGAAAGATCATCAAGGTCGTCGCAAATTACAACGGCTAAAATTAATAGTGGTCTGAGTTGACCCCATTTATTACTAATGAAAGCGCAATAATTATGGGGTGATGCTATGTATTCAGACCTTTCGTAGAAGTTGCGTTTGTTTCCAGCTTTTAGGGTGTACTATTGGACAGCAACCGCTTTAATTCTTTGCTTGTGATTGACGCCCCAATAGATTTATACAGTGGTTTGTCGCTTTATAAAGCGACATTTAGGTCGTCTACTTCTAGTTAGACGGCCTCCGGCTCCATGAGCGCGACTGAAAAGGACGCACTTTCTGGACTCTACGGAGCCCTGGTGGATGAGGTACAGCAGCTGCTGCGACCGGCACTCGGCGACAACAAGCGCTTCGAGGCGTCGCGCCTATCCCAAACGGGGCGGCGCGCATTGGTCCGAGCGGTCTTCGCGTTTGTGGAAGGTCAGGCATATGCGCTGAAGCAGTTTGCACTGGACGTTCTCGGTGATCTCCTCTCCCCGGCCGAGCGAGCCGTCTGTCGTGAGGAGAGCTATGAGTTGGCCGATAATGGCTCCGTGTTGGTCCGCTCTATGCGCCTTCGCTTTCTGCAAAATATTCGCTTCGCACTGACCATCATTCCCAAGGCATCTAACACCACGTTTGAGCTCGACGTAGGTGGTGCAGGCTGGAGAGGTCTCCGCGACTCGTTGAGCGTGAGAGACCGGCTGATGCATCCGAAGTCGGCCGCGGACCTTGAGGTGTCCGACGCGGATTTGGATAACACGATGGCCGCGTTTTCTTGGATGCAACGCGAGACCGTACGATTGTTCGTCGATGTGATAAAGACGGCTTGGGCTAGAGCCGGCCACCCCGACGGCCCTGGTTCTAAAAAAGGGCCGTCTAACGAGGAGTTGTAGCTGACAGCGCCGCTTTGGAAGCAACTGGCTCGCTTCGCTCGCCAGTTGCAGATTATTTCATAGCGCTGCAGCTAAACTCCGAGCGTTAGAACTCATACTCTGAAAATACGAAATGAAAAAGTATCTGGGGAACAGGTTAGTGAAGATTGGACTTACGCTTCTGGTACTCGGCTCAGGTCCGCTCTTTGGCATTATCCTGTTCGCAAAGTTGGGCCTGACATCCGACCCGGATCCCAATCCAATCTTTCCCGGCATGCTGGCCGGTCTCACGTTCTGGCCGGCGGTCATATG
>DATJVC010000032.1 GCA_035501935.1 Gammaproteobacteria bacterium
GCGCGCGCCTCACCGCCGTATTTCTTGGCCATCACGGTCGTGATCGCCGCCGTCAGCGTGGTCTTGCCATGATCCACGTGGCCAATGGTCCCCACATTCACGTGCGGCTTGGTGCGCTCAAATTTGCCCTTGGACATGATCAAATCCCCTCAAGATGTTTTATGTCTCCAAAACAAACAGGTACTGGTGCCCACGACTGGAATCGAACCAGCGACCTCACCCTTACCAAGGGTGTGCTCTACCGACTGAGCTACATGGGCATAAAATTCCTCATCGAGCCTTGGTCGTTACGTTGGAGCGGGAGACGGGAATCGAACCCGCATCATCAGCTTGGAAGGCTGAGGTTCTACCATTGAACTACTCCCGCCTCGCGCTCGCGCCGGTCTGCTGTCCGCCACCATTTGGTGGAGGGGGAAGGATTCGAACCTTCGAAGGCAGAGCCGGCAGATTTACAGTCTGCTCCCGTTGACCGCTTGGGTACCCCTCCTCAATCGAGCCGAGTATTTTCGTTAATGGGGAGAAGGATGTCAATGAATTAACTATGAAGATCGTAATATTTTGCCGGTCAAACCATCATATATGGGCGTAGGTCCAGACAACCCGCCCAATTCTCCCGGTAGGATATCCTCCAAGGCGCGGCCAAACTGGCGATGGATCGCCATTGCATCCCGACAGGGCCGGCGGCCGGCGACGTTGGCGCTGGTGGATACCAATGGGCCTGTCTTCCGACATAACATGACCACGGGCGGATGGGCGGACACCCGCACCGCCAGACTGCCGCGGCCGCCATGCAGCCAGGCCGGCACACCCCCCTGGACCGGCAAGACCCAAGTCACCGGCCCTGGCCACGTGGCCCGCACCCGCTCCTTGATGCCGGGAGAGGGAAAGATGACAAACGGGGATAATTGATCGATGTCCGCGGCCACCAGAATCAACCCCTTGCCGACAGGGCGCTTTTTCAGGGCAAGCAACCGATACACGGCTTCGGCATTCAGCGGATTGCAGCCCAGTCCGTAAACCCCCTCCGTCGGGTACGCAATCACTCCACCACGGCGCACCACCCAGGCGGCCCGCCGCAGGCGGAAATCAACCATCAAGGGCGTCAACCTTCGGCGGCAACCTTGGCACGCTTGGGCGGGAAGCGACGCCCGCCGCGGCGCGCCGCCGGCGCCTGCGTCAACAACTCCTGTGCCTCCGCCAGCGTCAAGGCCGCTGGATCGCGCTCCTTGGGTACGCGGGCATTCTTGGTTCCATCGGTAATGTAGGGGCCATAACGGCCATTGAGCACGCGTACATTGGAATCGGGAAACTCCTTGATGAACTTGGCGGCATCGGCCTGCTGTTTTTCGACAATCAGGGCCAGCGCCCGTTCCAACGTAATGGTGTAAGGATCATCTTCCTTTTTGAGTGAAACGTACTTGGCGCCATATTTCACGTAGGGGCCGAAGCGGCCAACGCCGACGCTCACCTCATCGCCCTCCGGGTTCCGACCCAACTGGCGCGGGAGCACGGCGAGCGCCAGGGCTTCCTCCAAGGTGATGGTGTCGATGCGCTGGCCGGGACGCAGGCTGACAAAGCGCGGTTTCTTGTCGCTGTCGGCGCTGCCGATCTGTACAAAGGGTCCGTAGCGGCCCATGCGCGCAGATACCGGCAGCCCGGTTTTTGGATCGGTGCCCAGTTCACGGGCCTGTGCCACCTCCTTGCGGCTGACGTTGCTCTCCTTGTCGAGCACCTTGTGCTTGAAAGGCTGCCAGAATTCCGCCAGCAGCGGTGTCCATTGTTTTTCGCCGCGCGCCACCGCGTCGAGATCGTCCTCCAGCCGCGCGGTGAATTCATAATCCACATAATCGTGAAAATGATCGGTCAGAAATCTGGCCACAATGCGGCCGATGTCGGTCGGCCGGAAACGTTTGTTTTCCAGCTCGACATATTCACGCGCCTGCAACGTCGAGATGATGGCGGCGTAGGTGGAGGGGCGGCCGATGCCGTATTCCTCAAGGGTTTTGACCAGGCTGGCCTCCGAATAGCGGGGCGGCGGTTCGGTGAAATGCTGCTCGGCGCGCACGTCAATAAGGCTCACGCGATCGCCGATCTGCATGGGCGGCAGTATTTTTTCATCTGCATCGCCGGTGGTTTCGTCCGCACCCTCCATATACACCGCCATGAATCCGGGGTCCGCCAGCGTCGAACCATTGGCGCGGAAGGCTGTGGCCGCATCCACCGACAGATCCACGGCCACGGTGTCGATGGTCGCGGGATTCATCTGGCAGGCCACGGTACGCTTCCAGATCAACTCATAAAGCTTGTACTGCTCAATGCTGAGATGGCCCTTGAGCGATTCCGGCGTACGCAACGCCGAGGTGGGCCGGATGGCTTCATGAGCCTCCTGGGCGTTCTTGGCGTTGGTCTTGTACACGCGTGGCGTTTCCGGCATTTGATCAGCGCCGTATCGCTGGCGCACGAATTCCCGGATCTCGGTGACGGCCTCCTGCGCCAGATTGACGGAGTCCGTGCGCATGTAGGTGATGAGACCGACAGACTCGGGGCCGATATCCACGCCTTCATAGAGCTGCTGCGCCACCCGCATGACCCGGCTGGCGGTAAACCCCAGTTTGCGCACACCCTCCTGTTGCAGCGTCGAGGTGATGAATGGGGCGGCGGGCTGGCGCTTGCGTTGTTTCTTCTCGACGTTCGCCACCGTGAGCGAACCCCTGGCCGCCGATAACACGGCATGACGCACAGTTTCCGCCTGGGTGGCGCTGGTGACCGTAAATTGTTCGACTTTTTCGCCCGCGTAACGCACGAGCTTGGCTGCAAAGGGCTGTCCTGTGTGCTTGGCATCGGCTTCAACCGTCCAATACTCGCGCGGCGTGAATTTTTCTATTTCCTCCTCGCGCTCGGCGATCAGCCTCAACGCCGGACTTTGCACACGTCCGGCGGACAACCCGCGTTTGATCTTCTTCCACAACAGGGGCGAAAGATTGAACCCGACCAGATAATCGAGCGCCCGGCGGGCCTGCTGCGCGTTGACCAGTTCCATCGATAGATCGCGGGGGTGTTCAATGGCCTCCAGAATCGCCCGCTTGGTGATTTCATGAAAAACCACACGGTGGACCGGTTTCTGATCGAGCGCGTTGCGTTCCCGCAGCAACTCGGCCAGGTGCCAGGAAATGGCCTCTCCCTCGCGATCCAAATCGGTGGCCAGATAGAGTGCCCCGGCCTTTTTCATCGCTGCGGCAATGGCATCGACGTGTTTTTTGTTCTTGGCGATCGGTTCATAGTGCATCTTGAAACCGTTGTCCGGTTCCACCGCGCCCTTTTTGGGGCGCAGATCGCGCACATGGCCGTAGGAGGCCAGCACTTCGAAGTCGGGGCCCAAATATTTTTTGATCGTGCCCGCTTTCGCGGGTGATTCAACGATGACGAGTTGCTTGCTCATGAGTGATTCGATTAATGGATAAATGGGGACAGCCCGCGAAACACACGGTCAACGCCGGAGGGCTTTCCTCCCGCATGACGCGCGTCACAGAATCAATGCAATTGACTTCGAAATTCCTCCATGAGCAGGGACTCCGCCCACTGCGCGGCGTCGCCTTGTCCGGCCTGGTTGAACAGCACCATGCAAACCACCCAGCGTAATTGTTCGATGTCGATCTCCTCGGTCTCGAGGGCGATCAAGCGGTCGATGACCCGCTCACGATGATGGGCATTCAACACGCCGATCTGTTCAAGATGCTGCAGCAGACCACGTCCTTCACGGCTGATCTTGACACATTCTTCGTCGTTGAAGATCCGTATTGCGCCATGTGATGTTGGGGAAAGGTCTGAAGTTTCCTGATCTGTGGCCAGGGCCTGCAACCAATCCATGGCCTTGTCGATGGGCGTTTCCTCGAAACCGGCCTCCTGCAACAGTCCCCGCAAGTCCTGCCGCCCAACATCCACGCTCTCGCTTTCATCCGTGTGATTTTCAAACAGATACATCAAAACATCCATCATGCTGTGTCGCAATCTCATCTCCTAGACGCGGCGCAGGTAGAGACCGCCCGCCTGTGAACTGACCCGGCCTTCCAACTCCATCAATAACAGCATGGATGAAACGGCGTTGGCCGTCAATCCAGTGCGCGCCACAAGCACATCCACTGAGACTGGATCGTAGCCTAGGGCCTCAAGCAGTCGATCATGTTCTCCGTCGTGTGCCGATGTGTGCGCGAGGTTCGCGGTACCCTGTGGGTCCGATCCCGCCGGCTGCGACAACGATGGTAATTCCTCAAGGATGTCATCGACCGTTTCCACCAGCTTGGCGCCATCACGGATCAAGGCATGGCAGCCGCGGGCGAGCGGATTGTGTATGGAGCCGGGGATGGCGAACACTTCGCGGCCCTGCTCGACGGCGTGCCGCGCGGTAATCAGAGAACCGCTGGCCTTCGCGGCCTCCACCACCAAAACACCCAGGGCCAGTCCGCTGATGATACGGTTGCGGCGTGGAAAATTTTCCGGCCGCACCGGGGTGCACAAGGGGAACTCCGACACCAGCGCGCCTTGGGCGGCGATTTGCCCGGCGAGATCCTGATGACGCGGCGGGTACACGCGATCCATGCCCGTGCCCATCACGGCGACGGTATGCCCCCCGCCGGCCAGCGCCCCGCGATGGCCGGCGGCATCGATCCCCAGCGCCAGTCCGCTGATGATGGTGACGCCCCGCAACGCCAGATGACGGGCGAAATCCTGCGCCAGTTCAGCACCGGCGGGCGTGGGGTTGCGGCTGCCTACGATGGCGATTTGCGGCTGGTGCAGCGCCATGACGTCGCCGCGCACAAACAGCAGCGGCGGTGGATCGGCAATCTCGCGCAGCCGTGGTGGATATTCCTGATCCGCCAGAGTCAGCACACGGTGTTGCGGTGAACCCGACAGCCATTCCAAGTCCTGACTGACCGCCGCCCAGTCGGGGTTGGCCACTGAGGCCAGCGTATCAGAAGTCAGGTTCAGCGGCTTGAGCCTTTCCGCCGACATGGAAAAAACAGCAGCGGGATCGCCGGCATGTTCCAGCAATTTAAGAAAAGTGGCCGAACCAACGCCCGTTGTGCGGGCCAAGGCCAGCCAGTATTTGAGATCTTCGGAAGGCGGGGACACGCCACTATGTTAGCGCGTATCGATGAAAATATGTCCGCCCACCCAAAGGTGGGAGGACGATGATGAGATTGCTCAAGGATTGGCGACGCTGTCGCTGATATGCACCGGCCGCGTCGTATTCATCACCAAGGCATAGGACAGTTTATCGAAGGCGCGGAATACCATCAGTTCGCCCGCGCGTTCTTCCGGCAGTCGCACCTGATCGGGGACGGTGTTGAATTTCACACCAAAAAATTTGTCGACCGAGCGCTTGGTATTGCGGACATCATTGAACAGGTTTTCGAAAACCTGGTCGACGGCGCTTTGATCGGAATATTGAAATTTGAGACGGCGTTCGTCATCTTCTCTTTCTCGAAGATCGGTCTTGATGTCATCGCGCACGCTCAAGCTGCTCTGGAAAATACCCAACACGTGCCCGGGTTCGATGCCCTGCTCCTTGCCCAGATTGATGATGACCACCTGATTGCGCCCGGTCTCCCACACGGCATCGACTACGGAAACGATGTTGCCATGTACTTCCTGTGCCGGCGCATGTGGTATGAATTCAGGCAATTGCTCCTCGACGTCCGGAAACAATCGGTCCCCGTTCAACACCTCGCGCTTGGCGGTGATAAGTTGGGCCGTGGCCGGATCACCGCCGCGCACCACCACCACGTCGCCGACATGAATGGCCTGATAGCCGAGTATGTCTCCCTTGGCGCGGTATTCCAGAACATCGTTTTCACCCTTTGGGTTATAGACGACGTCGCCCTTGCGATACACGGTGTAATGAGTGACATTGCCGCCCTCGGGCAGCCCGCGCACGTATATGCGGTTGCCGGCGCCGTTCACCAAGTGTTGATCCTGGCTGGACACCACATAGGGCGCTGTCTGGATTTCCTGATCGCTCAAGACCAGATGACGGCTCAAAAAGGGATGAATCGCGTCCAGGGGGATTGCCCGGATCGCCTCCTCATGCGTATATTCCCGCACCGTCGGTGAAAGTTTGACGTTGCGTCCGCCGCCCTGTCCTGCACGGCTGAGTTCAAGTACGGGTTTGCCGTCGACATAGGCCAACGTCAACATGTCGCCGGGATAGATCAAATCAGGATTTTTGATCTGGGGGTTGGCATTCCAGATCTGCGGCCACAACCATGGTTTGGTCAGAAAACGACCCGAGATGCCCCATAGGGTGTCGCCTTTCACCACCGTATAGCTCTCGGGGTGATTGGGATTCAGTTGAAGCTCTTCTGCAAAGAGCGTCGCAGAGAGCAGTGTCAGACCGATAGTTATATATATTTTCTTAATCATGTCAGTACCCTTACACCATTTGCTTCATGTAGTTTAACAGAAAATCAACTGCAAGTTGAAGTCTTTTAAGAGGAAGCCAATCTAAGCGTACGAAAGGGATGCAAAATTTTCTGAGAATAAATAATAATTATTATATCATTCAGCAGGTTACATAATTCACAATTATCCGCATAGGTGTGGTATGGCACTCATGGACATATTGCATTACCCCGACCCCAGGTTGCGGACGCGCGCCATGCCCGTGGCCCGGGTGGATGATCGCATCCGACAACTGGCCGCTGACATGCTGGAGACCATGTATCACGCCCCCGGCATTGGTTTGGCCGCCACGCAAGTCAACGTGCACGAACGGGTGATCGTGGTGGATGTTTCACCGGAGCACAACGATCCGCGCTGTTATATCAACCCGGAGGTAATCGCCCGGGAAGGTGAGGAAGAAATGGAAGAGGGTTGCCTTTCCGTGCCCGGGGTTTTCGACACGGTGCGGCGCGCCGAGAAAATCCGCCTGCGGGCGCTGGACTTGCAGGGGCAACCCGTGGAACTCGATGCCGATGGGCTGTTTGCGGTTTGCATCCAGCATGAGATCGACCATCTGGACGGCAAATTGTTCGTGGACTATCTGTCCGGTCTGAAGCGCGACCGCATACGCAAAAAACTCACCAAGGCGGCGCTGTAACCGCGCCCGCCGCGGCACGCCGATCTTCAACATGCACCGCCGGAGATGAGCCGTGTCCGATTCCCTGCGCCTGGTCTTCGCGGGTACGCCGGAGTTTGCTGCTGTTTCCCTGCAAGCCCTTATCGCAGAGAAACGACATGACATCTGCGCGGTTTATACGCAACCCGACAGGCCGGCGGGGCGTGGAAAAATAGAAACCGCCAGCCCGGTAAAACAACTGGCTTTGAAACACGGCCTGCCGGTTCTGCAACCCGCGCGAATGGATGAAACCGCAATCGCCGCGCTCTCGGCCTTGAAGCCCGACGTGATGGTGGTGGTGGCTTATGGATTGATCCTGCCGACATTGCTGTTGAATCTGCCGCGCCTGGGTTGCGTCAATATCCATGCCTCGCTCCTGCCACGCTGGCGCGGCGCAGCACCGATAGAACGAGCCATTCTCGCCGGTGATGCCGAGTCCGGGATCACACTCATGCGCGTGGAACCTGCGCTGGATAGCGGCCCGATCCTGGCGCAGAAACATTGCATCATCGATGAACACGATACCGCCGGCGATCTGCATGACAAACTCGCCGCGCTGGGCGCCTCGCTGCTGCTGGAGACGTTGCCCGCCATCGCCGCAGGCCATATCGAGCCGACGCCACAGGACGAGCAACTGGCCACCCATGCCAAAAAAATAATCAAATCCGAGGCGCGGCTGGAGTGGCATCGCCCTGCGGCGGACCTGGCGCGTGCCGTGCGTGCTTTCAATCCCCGGCCGGGTGCCACAGCGGATCTCGCCGGCAAGGAGATAAAAATTCTGGAAGCGCGGTCACTTGGAACTCCCGCCGCAGGTGAAACGGGGCATATCATTCGCGCGGGCAAAGAAGGCATTGATGTGCAGACCGGCGATGGAACATTGCGAATCCTGACACTGCAGGTGCCGGGCAGGCGGGCCGTCACGGCGGCGGATTATTTAAACGCTCATCCCGGACTGCGGCGATCCGCATGATCGAACATGATGCCGCAGCGCGAGCGCGAGCCGCCGCCGCAAGTGCCATCAGGGCGGTCATGCAAGGTCAATCACTGGGCCGGGCGTTGCCCGATGTGTTGCAATCGTCACATGGGACGGATGAGCGCGCGCTGGCACAGGAACTGGCCTACGGTACGTTGCGATACGCGCATCAACTGCGCTTCGTCGCGCAACGCCTGTTGCAACATCCGCTGAAGGATCGGGACGCGGACATTGATGCCTTGTTGCTCGTCGGTCTTTATCAGTTGCGCGTTCTGCGGACACCGGCGCATGTCGCTGTCACCACCACCGTCGAGGCCTGCCGCGTCTTGCGGAAGGAATGGGCCTGCGGGCTGGTGAATGCCGTGCTCCGCGCATACGAC
Organism: Gammaproteobacteria bacterium; assembly: GCA_035501935.1. Taxonomy (NCBI): domain Bacteria; kingdom Pseudomonadati; phylum Pseudomonadota; class Gammaproteobacteria; species Gammaproteobacteria bacterium. The sequence continues at coordinate 8,468 of DATJVC010000032.1, forward strand.
CGTGGCCGCGAAGGGCATGAGCAGGCAGTGGCATTGTCCGCCGCCGCCCGCTTCAGCCATCCCGACTGGCTGATTGAACGCATGCAGGCGGCGTGGCCGGCGCAGTGGATGGAGGTGCTTGACGCGAACAATACCCGACCGCCGCTCTGCCTGCGCGTGAATCTGTTGCAAGGTTCGCGCGAGGAGTACCAAGATCAACTTTCCCAATGCCACATCCATTCCCATACAGGTCCTCATGCGGCCACGGCGCTTTATCTCGAACAACCGATGGATGTCGCGGCGCTGCCTGGATTCAGCGAAGGCCGCTGCTCGGCGCAGGATGAGGCCGCGCAGCTGGCCGTCCCGCTGCTGGATTTGCAGCCCGGCCAGCGGGTCCTGGATGCCTGTGCCGCGCCGGGTGGCAAAACCACGCATCTGCTGGAGAGCGAACCGCGATTGCGCCGGCTGGTCGCCCTGGACCGCGACACACGGCGCCTGGGGCGGTTGCGCGAAAACTTGCAACGTCTGAGACTGTCGTGCGAAATACAGGCGGCCGATGCGGGCAAACCGCAGGAATGGTGGGATGGACAGTATTTTGATCGTATCCTGCTCGATGCGCCCTGCTCGGCCACCGGCGTCATCCGCCGCCACCCCGACATCAAACTGTTGCGCCGGCCCACGGACATCACCTCGCTGGTCGGGACACAACGGCAATTCCTGCACGCCCTGTGGCCGTTGCTGGCACGCGGAGGTAAGCTGTTGTATGCAACCTGTTCAATCCTGCCCGATGAAAACCAGATGCAGATCCGGGAATTTCTGGCCCAGCGGCACGATGCGCGGGTTGAGGAATGGCCGCTGGCGTCGTGGGGGATTGCCACCGATCCCGGCCGGCAAATCCTGCCCGGAGGCGATCAAATGGACGGCTTTTACTATGCCCTGCTGGTTAAAACCTGATGTGATCCGGCGAAAGGCCGTCAAGATGGCAGTCATGCTGTGTCTGCCGCTGGCCTGGCAAATTGCCCTGCCCGCTACCGCGCGCGCCGAACCGGGTATAGTTGTCGAAGCGGCCAGTGCCCGCGTTGAGCATGACATCTATCTGGTCGATGCCCGGTTGCGTTACGAATTGAGCGAAGAGGCGCGTCAGGCGCTCGAAAGCGGCATTCCACTCACTTTCACGGTGGAAGTGGAATTCCGCGAGCGACGATCCTATCTGTGGGACCCCGTGGTCGCCGACAGCCGGCACTTTCTGCGTCTGGAGTATCACGTCCTGAGCCGCAGCTATCTGGTCAGCGATCTCACCATCAAAACCCGCCAGAGCTTTCCGCAATTGCAGGAGGCCCTGGATGCGCTTGGAACCATCCACAACATGGCGGTGGTGGAGCGCAATTTGCTGGACCCCAACGCGTCCTACCAGGCCCGCCTCAGCGCGCGGCTGGAGATCGAATCGCTGCCGGCTCCGTTGCGGCCGGCGGCATATTTCCAGAGCGCCTGGCGGATCAAATCCCCTGTCCACCAGTGGGCATTGACGCCATGAACGCCCGCCTGCGCCTATTGCTGGCGATCGCCCTGCTGAGTTCCCTGCTGCTCGGCTCGCTCATGATGATGAGCGACGCCCTGCAGAACTCCGAGCGTTTCGGCAGCATCTACTCGGTCTTGCTGGTGGCGAACACCGTGGGGCTTCTGTTTTTTGCCGCCATCATCGGCATCAACATCCGCCGCCTGTGGCGTGAACTGTCCGTGGCCGCTCCCGGCGCGCGGCTGAAGCGGCGCATGACGCTGATGTTCGCCGGCATCGCCGTACCACCGTTGTTGATCGTTTACGGTTTTTCGGTCGACGTGGTCAAACGCGGCATAGACAACTGGTTTGACGTCAACATCGAGGAAGCTTTGAGCAATGCGCTTGATCTGAGCCGCGCGTCGCTGGATTTGCGCATGCGTGATCTCCTGAAACAAACCCAGCAGCTGGCCGATAACATCAGTCAACCTTCGCGCAACAATGTGCGTCTCAATTTCGAAGAGCTGGAGCTGCCGGATAACACCATGGTCGTCAACGAACCCCCGTCCATGCCCCCCGTGGATCTGGATGATCTGCGGCACACCAGCGGCGCCGATGAATTGACACTGCTGACTTCCAAGGGTGCGGTCGTGGCCAGCACCGAACTTTCGCCCACCCTGCCCTCGGAAACAGTGTTGCTGCAACTACGACAAAAGGAAAACTATATCGGGCTCGATCCGGTGCATGATGATCGCCTCAGCATACGCGTGGTGGTCAATGTACCCGGCATAGGGATCGGCAATGATGGGCGCGTCCTGCAGGCACTGTACCCCGTCGCCGAACGCATGACCGCGATGGCCGGCAAGGTGGAACAGGCATTCGTGAAATACAAGGAACTGGCCTATCTGCGCCAGCAACTGAAGATCGGATTCATTCTGACGCTGACGCTGGTGCTGCTGTTCAGTCTGCTGGGCGCGGTATGGCTGGCGTTCTACTCCGCGGAAAACCTGGCGGCGCCGATCCGTGATCTGGTGCAGGGCACGCGCGCCGTGGCCACCGGCGATTACAGCACCATCCTGCCGGTGGATCGTCGCGATGACATGGGCGCCTTGGTGGAGTCGTTCAACGAGATGACGCGACGCCTGGCCGCAGCACGCGATGAGGCGCGGGAGTCGCGTGCCGAGGTTGAGGCCCAGCGGCTTTATCTCGAAGCCGTGGTGGGCCGACTGTCCACGGGTGTGCTGACCATCGATGCCGGACATCATGTGCGCACCGCCAATGCCGCCGCCGCGCACATTCTGGGCGCGCCGGGAACGCAACTCGGCGGCGGTTCTATTGATGACTTCGCACGCCTGATGCCGCACACCCAGCCGTTCGTGGACAGCCTGCTGCGCCATCTGCGCGCCGGTGATCGCGAATGGCAGGAGCAGATCACGTTGTTTGGCCTGTCCGGCCGCCAGCTTTTGATATGCCGTGGTGCACTGCTGACGGCGGCGCACGAGCACGGCGGTCATGTCATCGTGTTCGACGATGTCACCGCCCTGGTGCAGGGCCAGCGCGACGCGGCCTGGAGCGAAGTGGCACGGCGGCTGGCGCACGAGATCAAAAACCCGCTGACGCCCATACAATTGGCCGCCGAGCGGCTGCGACAGAAATACCTGCACACCCTGCCCGCCACGGAGATCGAAACGCTGGAACGGCTGACCACCACCATCATTCAGCAGGTGGAGACAATGAAAGGCATGGTGAACACCTTCTCGGATTATGCCCGCAATCCGACCGCCGGACACGAGTTGGTCAACCTCAACCAGCTGGTCGATGAGGTCATGGATTTATACCGCAGCGACGACCCGCGCATGACACTCACCGCTGAACTGGCGGATGATCTGCCGGTGATCCACGCGGATCCGAAACGCCTGCGACAGGTCATGAACAATCTCATCAGCAACGCCATCGAGGCCCAGTCCGAACTGCCGCAATGCCGGATCAAGGTCGGCACCCGCCTGTTGCGCGAGGCGGACGCGACCGCCGTTGAATTGCGGGTCACTGACCGCGGCCCCGGCATTCCGCCGGAAATGCTGGCCCAGGTATTCGAACCCTACGTCAGCAGCAAACCCAAGGGCACCGGATTGGGCCTGCCGATCGTCAAGAAAATCATTGAAGAACACAGCGGCAAGGTGTGGATGGAGAACAATGCCGACGGCGGCGCGGCGGCCGTTATCCGTCTGCCTGTATCCACCTCCGCCACGGCTGCAGCCACCGACTTTCCGACGGCCAGCAATGCACGGAGCAATGTCGCATGAACCGCCCGCATATTCTGGTGGTGGATGATGAGCCGGATATCCGCAACCTGCTCAAGGAGTTCCTCGCCGATGAAGGCTATGAGGTCAGTCTCGCCGCCAATGTCGCCGAAGCCAGGATCGCGCGGCGTGATCAGGCACTCGACCTGATCCTGCTCGATATCTGGATGCCGGATGGCGATGGCATCTCGCTGCTCAAAGAGTGGGCCGGCGCGGGCGGCCTCGATCCGCCGGTTATCATGATCTCCGGCCACGGCTCCGTGGAAACGGCCGTCGAAGCGACACGGCTTGGCGCCTACGACTTTATCGAAAAACCGCTGTCCTACGCCAAACTCAAGGTCACGATGCAACGGGCGCTGGAAACGGCGTCGCTGCGGCGCGAAAACATCGCCCTGCGCCGGCAAACCGTCGTCAGCGAACCGCTGGGCGACAGCCGCGCGATCGCGCAACTCAAAACCAGCCTGCAACGGCTGGCGCAACACAAGACCACCGTTTTCATGACCGGCGAGTCAGGCAGCGGCAAGGAGGTATTCGCGCGTTACCTGCACGCGCACAGCCCGCGCGCGGAGGCGCCGTTCGTGGCCTTCAACATCGCCGCCGTGGCCGCGGAGGCGCTGGAGGAGGAGCTGTTCGGCGGCGAACACGACGGACAGATTTTTGCCGGCGCCTTCGAGCGCGCGAATGGCGGGACGTTGTTCCTGAAGGACGTGGCTGATCTCAAACCCCCATTGCAGGCGCGCCTTCTGGACGTGCTGGAAAAACAGTCGTTGCTGCGCGCCAACGGCCGCGAACCGGTGAAACTCGACGTGCGGCTTGTGGCCGCCAGTCGCCGCGATCTCAAGGAGGCGGTGGCGCAGGGCCGTTTCCGCGATGATCTCTATTATCATCTCAACGTGGTGCCCGCCGCCGTGCCGCCGCTGCGTGAGCACAGCGAAGATGTGCCGCCGCTGCTGTTACATTACCTGGAGGCGGCGGTGGCACAGGAGGGTCTTTCCCCCCGCCGATTCTCCGCCAGCGCCATGCAGCGGCTGCGAAATTACGAATGGCCCGGCAACGTGCGTGAACTGCGCAACCTCGTGCAGCGGCTGCTCATCCTGGGACACGGCGAGATCATCGAGACGCGCGAGGTCGATCGGGCGCTGGGCCTGCAAACCACGGCGACGCCCGAGGCCACGGCCACAAACTACGACATCCCCTACCGGCAGGCGCGCGAGGAATTCGAACGCGCCTACCTGGAATACCAGTTGCAACTGGAACAGGGCAACGTCAGCCGCGTGGCCGAAAAAATCGGCCTCGAACGTACCCACCTGCACCGCAAGTTGAAGACGCTGGGCATCGACCCCAAGGCCAGCAAGGCTTCTCATCAAGACGATCGCGTGACCTGATTGGGCCGCTTCCGGCTTTCAATCCACACCCCTGGACCTTATGCCCACACCAGCCGCCCTGTTCGCTGCGCTCATTTTCGGCATCATCGGCCTGGCGGCCTTCCGCTACGGCAAGAAGTCATCCCAGTGGATACCGATGGCGCTGGGCCTGGCCCTTATGGGCTACCCCTATTTCTTCTCAAACACCTGGCTGCTTTACGGCGTTGGCGCAACGCTGACCGCCGCTTTGTTTGTATTCAGGAATTGACCATCCGTGGGCATCAGCCGGTGCAGATGGCGGTTTCGTGGCCATGCAGTTGCAGGGTGCCGATAAGATCTTGCACGTTCTTTAATTTGTGGCGCTTGAGATAATCAATGATGCCGGCATTGATCTTGGGGCAGGCCAGCGGATCGTAAAACAGTGCAGTGCCCACGCCGATGCCAGCCGCGCCGGCAATCAGAAATTCGACCGCATCATGCGCAGTGACAATGCCGCCCTGCCCGATGATCGGGATCTTGTGCGGCTTGCTGACTTGGTACACCTGATGCACTTTCAACAAGGCGATGGGCTTGATGGCGGGTCCGGAAAGCCCACCCTGATTGTTGCCGATGACGGGTTTGCGCTTTTCGATGTCGATGGCCATGCCCATGAGCGTATTGATGACGGCGAAGGCGTCGGTGCCCGCCTCAATGCAGCGCGTCGCGTTGGCGGCGATATCGGTCTGATTGGGTGACAGTTTGGTGATGATGGGTTTCTTCGTCGCGCGGCGACAGGCCTCCACCACCCGCGCGGACATCGCCGGGTCATTACCAAACTGCACGCCGCCCTCTTTCACGTTCGGGCAGGAGATGTTGATCTCGACGGCGTCGATGGGCGAATCATCGAAAATGCGCGTGACTTCCTCGTATTCCTCCACGGTCGATCCGGAGACATTGGCGATGAAGCGCGTCTCGCTGAAGTCGAGCTGCGGCAGGATCTTTTCGACGACGTAGCGCGCGCCGGGATTCTGCAGGCCGATGCTGTTCAGCATGCCATCGGGCGTCTCGGCGATGCGATGGGGGGCATTGCCGAGCCGTGGCTTGAGCGTGGTGCCCTTGAGGCACACCGCGCCGGCGTCGCGATTGGAAAAACCGACGATGCGCGTATACTCCTCGCCGAAACCCACGCATCCGGAAAGCAGCACCAGCGGAGTGGAAAACCTGAGCCCGCAGAAATCGAGCGCGAGCATTTTCTGATCGTCAGCCGTCAACGCCATTATGTTTCACGTTGTCCTGTATCAACCGGAGATTCCCCCGAACACGGGCAATATTATACGCCTGTGCGCCAACACCGGGGCGCAGCTGCATCTAATCCATCCGCTCGGATTCCGCATGGATGACCGCGAACTCAAGCGCGCCGGCCTGGACTACCACGAATACGCGCGCTGTAGCGAGCATGAATCGCTGGAGGCTTTTCTTGCCGCAACTACGCCGCGGCGTTTGTTTGGGTTTTCCACGCACGCTGCCCGCCCGTTCACGGATGTGCGGTATGCCGCCGGGGATGCGCTCCTGTTCGGGCCGGAGACCCGCGGCCTGCCGCCGGAGTTGCGCGCACGACTGGGCACCGAATCGCTGCTGCGCATCCCGATGCGCGCCAGAGTGCGCAGTCTCAATCTATCCAATGCGGCGGCGATCGCAGTCTATGAAGCCTGGCGGCAGTGTGGCTACGCCGGCCAGAACGAACCGGCGGATTATTCAGATGTTGGACCGCGGGCGAGCAGCGTCTGAACCGCGGCTTGCGGCGTGGTCTCACCGCGCAGGATGCGCGCCACCTCCACCGCAATGGGTATCTCCACACCGTGTTTCTTCGCCAGTTTCTCGACCGCGTCGGCGGTGTGTACTCCCTCCACGGTCTGATTGATCTCCTTCAGTGCCGTGGCGAGATCCTTGCCTGCCGCCAGCGCCAGTCCGAGGCGCCTGTTGCGGGACTGATCCTGGGTGCAGGTCAGCACCAGATCGCCCAGACCCGCCAGGCCCATGAAGGTTTCGCGGTGCGCGCCCATCGCCTCGCCCAGGCGCATCATCTCGGCCAATCCCCGCGTGATGAGCGCGGCGCGGCTGTTGGCGCCAAACCCCAGGCCGTCGCTGATGCCGGCGGCGATGGCGAACACATTTTTGACCGCGCCGCCGATCTCAATCCCCGTGACATCCTCACTGCGGTAGGTGCGGAACCGGCCACCATGCAGCCGCGCCACCAGATCACCGGCGAAGCCGGCATCACGGCTGCCGACAACTATCGCCGTCGGTACATCGGCCGCAACCTCCCTGGCAAAGCTGGGTCCGGAGATGACGGCCTGCGGGCAATCGCGGCTGAACATCTGCTCAACGATCTGATGCGGCAGACACAGCGTGTCACGCTCGAAGCCTTTGCAGGCCCAGCTGATGCGGACATCGGCCGGCGCATGTATGGCGATTTGTTCCAGCACACCGCGCAAACCCGCCACCGGTACGGCGGCGATCACGTCGCGCGCCTGCGTCAACGCCTCTTCCAGTTCCTCCACTGGCGTCAGCGGTGGTGGAAAGGCAAAACCAGGAAGGTGACGTGCATTGCAGCGTTCGCGGCTGAGGCGCGCGATATGCGCCGCGTCATGCCCCCACAACAGCACCGGATGGCCATTGCGGGCAATGAGAATGGCCAGCGCCGTGCCCCAGGAACCGGCGCCCGCAACCAGTATCGGCCGGTGATTCACGCGTTCGCCGCCAGGCGGATCAAATCAGCCGTTCAATGCCCCATGGCCGCCGGGCCAGCCTCGCCTTCAGCCACGGCACCGCGCTTACGCATGACCTCCTGCGCATACAGGGCTTCAAAGTTGACCGGCGCCAGCAGCAGTTGCGGGAAACCAGCCTTGGTGGCGACGTCGGAGACGACTTCGCGCGCGAACGGAAACAGGATATTCGGGCAGACGGTGGCCAGTACCGGCGCCAGATGCTGCTCCGGAAAACCGGCGAGATTGAAAATACCGGCCTGTTTGACCTCGATTAGATAGGCCACCTTGTCTTCGAAACGCACCGTCACCGTCACGGTCAGCACCACTTCGTGGATGTCGCCACCAAGCGACGTCGTATTGTTGGTGAGTTGCAAGTCCACCGTCGGACGCCACTCCTCCATGAATATATGGGGGGTGTTGGGCGCCTCGTAGGACAAGTCCTTCACATAAACCTTCTGGATGCTCAGATGACCCGTACGCATCTTCCCATCGGACTTGTCGTCCGCTGCGGCATTCGCCGGCGTATTTTTTTCCTCTGCCATGATGTTCTCTTTCTTTTTTCTTTATGCCTGAAACCCTGCCCATCCCCGGCAAATCCCTTGACGCAGTCAAACCACCACTGGAAGATTTTCCTGCCGCCAGGAGTTGAGTCCACCCTTTAATACATGCACCCTGGAGAAGCCCGCCTGCTGCAATGTCTTGCAGGCCCGGGTGGAAACGCTGCCGGCGGCGCAATATAGCAGCACCGGCCGTTCACGGTAAGAGGCCAGCGCCGGAACCTGCGCGTCCAGCGTGGCCGCCGGCGCATGACGGGCATTGACGATATGGCCGCGCTCGAATTCCGGTTGTTCGCGCACGTCCAGTACCAGCGCGCCATCGCGATTGATGAGACGCACCGCCTGCGCCGGCGCCAGCAGCCCGCCACCGCGGTTGAATTCGCCGGCGAGATTATAGGCCAGCAACGCCAGAATGACGCCGAGAATAATGAACAATACCCAATGATGGAGAATGAATTCCTGTAGCTGCGACATGGTGGTTTTCGAATTCGCTGCGGATGGATGCCTGCGATTGGATTTCACTTCATGATACACTGTCCAACTGAAACGTGCCGTTCGGCACGAACCTGGGTTTCGCGTATAGAACCTATCTCAAAAATCCGCGCATGCGCGACGGTGCGCGATTTTCGCGCAGTCCAAGGCGCGAGGAGCGAGATTTGGTGGCTCCAAATGAGCAACGAGCAACGCCGGAATGCGCGAAAATCGCCCCGTCCAATCATATGATTTTGTTATTTTCATTGAAGAGTTGCGACCCCAAAGCGCGTCTGCTTCGTTACTCGACTCGCCCAGAGGCGCCGTGGCTGTGGGCGTCACTTCGCGCCTTGCATCCGCATCTTTGGGGCCGCAACGCATCATGCGGGGATTTTCGAGATAGGTTCTGAATTCATGCCGCGGCAGTGTCAACCGGTGCTCCTGATCGTCCTCGACGGCTGGGGTTACTCCGAGAACACGCAGTACAACGCCATCCATAGCGCCCAGAAGCCGGTGTGGGATCGCCTGTGGGCGACATCCCCGCACATGCTGATCAGCGCCTCCGGCCTCGATGTCGGGCTGCCGGAACATCAAATGGGCAATTCCGAGGTCGGCCACATGCACCTGGGCGCGGGGCGCACGATGGACCAGGAATTCACCCGCATCACCAGCGCCATCCGTGAGGGGGAATTCCAACACAACCCGGTGCTCACCCGCACCTTCGACGCCGCAGCGCAGGAGGAGCGCGCCGTGCACATCCTCGGTCTGCTGTCGCCCGGCGGCGTGCACAGCCATGAGGACCACATCCTGGCGTTGATGGAACTGGCCGCCGTGCGGGGCGTCAGGCGCATTTACATCCATGCCTTCCTCGACGGCCGCGACACCCCGCCGAAGAGCGCGGGTCTCTCGCTGCAAAAGGTCATGATCAAGTTCAATGAACTGGGGCGATGCGGCCGCGTCGCCAGCCTCATCGGCCGCTACTACTCCATGGACAGAAACCAGCGCTGGGCGCGGACTCAGGCCGCCTACGACCTGATCGCCGACGGCCGCGGTTTGCACGTCTCCAGCGATCCACTGATCGCGCTGGACACGGCCTATGCCCGTGGCGAAACCGACGAGTTCGTGCAGGCCACGACCATAGTCCCCCGCGACGGGCGGCCGGTGCGGGTCGAGGATGGCGACTTCGTGGTATTTGCCAATTTCCGCGCCGATCGCGCCCGTCAGTTGAGCGAAGCCTTTCTGGAAAAACGGTTCCCCTTTTTCGCCCGCGCGCGCACGCCCCACCTGGGCGCATTCATCACCATGACGCGTTACAGCGATGATTATGATGTGCCGGCGGCGTTTCCACCGCAGCACATCGACAACACGTTCGGCGAATACATCGCCCGACTCGGCCTCAAGCAGTTGCGCATCGCCGAGACCGAGAAATACGCACACGTGACCTACTTTTTCAACGGCGGCGAGGAACGCGTCTTTCCGGGCGAGGATCGCATCCTCGTGCCCTCCCCACACGTGCGGACCTACGATCAGCAGCCGGCCATGAGCGCAGTGGAAGTCACCGACAGGCTGGTGGAGGCCATCCGCGGTAAAAAGTATGCCGCCATCGTCTGTAATTACGCCAACGCCGACATGGTCGGTCACACCGGCAATTTCGAGGCGGCGGTCAAGGCCATCGAAACGCTGGATCAATGCCTGGGTCGCGTCGAAACGGCGGCCCGCGAGGCCGGCATGGAAGTCCTTATCACCGCCGATCACGGCAATGCGGAAAAGATGCGCGAGGTCTCCACCAAACACGTCATTGGCCAGACGCACACCGCGCATACCAGCAACAAGGTGCCGCTGGTGTACCTGGGCCGCTCCGTGACAATGGCCCACAACGGCACGCTGGCCGACGTGGCCCCCACGTTGCTCACCATCATGGGCCTGCCCATCCCCAAGGAGATGACTGGCAAACCACTGGTTGATCTGCCGGTGACCGAGGTGATGTCACCGGCCACCAGCACGGGCCGCCGCGCGGCGTTTTAAAATCGTTTTTCCGCTGATATCCGTCATATATTTTTTCTGATCTTCGGCTCCCCCGGTCATCGCTGCAATACCTGATTAACTACGACGGCTCTTTGATATCTGCCCAGCGGATCGAGTTTGGTCGCAATGGCGAGTTCGGAGTATGCCGACTCTTTATTGCCCATCTGGGCGTACCAGTTAGCGAGACCGACGTGAAACATTGCGTCGTCCTGATTCAACGCAATGGCTTTTTTTAGGTATTCACCAGCCTCGAATTGCCGACCACGATCACCCTCCCAGACAGCGCGCAGATTGTATATCTCTGCGGTCATGCGCCTGCCATTTCTGGGATTTTGCGAGAAATTGTCGAAAATACCCGCCATGTCATCGGAGGGGATTTTGCAGTAGGCACGCTGGCAAAACACCAAATCCGTTAAGTAGGCCAGATTGGAATGGCTCGGCACGTCGATATTAAGCCGATGCTTAATGACGGAAAACCATGTCGGGTCCGGCTCCACTCCGGCTTCGTAGCTCATCATCACCAAAGTGCGATAAGGCAGGATGTCAATTTGATCGAGTTCGGCTGCGCGCTTCAGCGTATTCCGCGCCAGCGTCAGGGTGTCCGTATCATGCGTCTTCAGGTAGATGCGGAAGTACAACCAGCCCAGGGCATGCAACGAGCGGGCCGACTGCGGATGATTGATCGCTTCCTCGACGGTGTGCCCTGCGTACTCCCCGAAATCCCATGCGCGTGCGAAGGTGTTGTTGAGTATCAGAACAAAGAACAGGGCAGCCGGCGCAAAGCGCCACCACGCGTGTGTCGCGGCGCGCGCCAACAATGTCAATGCCCATGTTGTGGCCAGCAGGGGGCCATAGGCGGGTAGATAGTTGCGGTGTTCATGTGCAATCTCGAGTGGCAATATGGTCGATTCCAGCACATGGCCGGCCAGAAACCAGAACACGGCCAGGGCCAGCAGCGGTGTCCGTCGCGATGATCGCGCTGCGATTACAATCAGCACGATGATGCCCAAGATGGCGGCCAGGGTGGTGGGCGGCGACAGCAGACCACGCGAGATTGTGATGTCATCATGGTACAGCCCCATACGGGTGATATCCGGGTAGAGAATGAGGGAAAGGTAGAACCAGAGCACTCGCGTCTCTGTCATCAGGCGTTCAATCAACGTGAAGTCGCGACTTTGATAACCCTCGGCGAACCATTCCGGTCCGGAGAGCAGATACGGCACGGCCAACAATACTGGAAGCGCCACGGTGGCTGTAAAAAATCCATACAGGAATTTCCGATCCGTCGGCACCGCCACTCGCCAGCGAAACACCGTTACTTCAACGACCAGCATATACACCGGCAGCAATACGGCGGTTTCCTTGCTCGCCAACGCCAACAAACCGAACCCGCACAACGCCCCGATAATAAGCCCTTGTCCACGCCCCACCGCCAGCATCCTGCGTCTGCCCACGGCATAGCACAGCAACCCCGCCAGCATGAACAGACTGGCCAGGCTCGTCATGCGCTGTACGATGTACAACACGCTGGTGAGATTGAGTGGGTGAAGCAGCCAGATCGCGGCCGCAGCCGCCGCAAGCGGTTCACACATTGCCGGCGCGAAAGCCATTTCCGCCAGCAGGATGCGTCCCAGCAGAAATAGCAGTATGCCATTGATCAGATGGATGAGGAGATTGACGAGCTTGAAGTAAAATGGATTCAGACCAAAGTAATAATGATTCAGGGCAAAGCTCAAATAGGCCAGCGGCCGCAATAACGGTCCGGAATTACCCGCCAGTGCGGCGTTTTTGAAGGCCGCGACACTTGCCTGCGAGACGTGCAGGGCGTCGACTCTGACGATATTGGGGTAGTCGTCGAATTCGAATTCACCGCGCAAGCCGGGCCAATACGCCGCAACGGTCAGCAGCAGCGCCGCCAGCATTGCGAGCGCCGGGGAAAAGTTCTTGCTCATGGAGACATTAAATCATCAGGCATACAATGCTCATAACCGCGATCGCGCTGGCGCAGCTGGACGACGTGAAACTTAACCGTTCGTGATGCTCGCTTGTATGGTACGGCTGATAAGGTCGGCACTGGCTGTCGATCCAGTGGTGGCCGTGGAGGTCAGGTTGTACACGTTGTAGGTATTCGCGCCCTCTGTCACCGAGGTCGAAGTACAGGTCACGGTAATGGTGAAGTTATTCGGTGCTCCAGATGCCGATGTGATGGTGGTGCTTGCAGCGCAGCTGCCCCCCCCGCCGGGCGGTAACGCCTGGCGCGCAGCCCACTCGATGCCGCTTAGCGCTGCTGCGTACGCTCGCGCGCCCTGCAATGAATACGTTGCCGCCGCCTGTTCGGTCCCGGAAATAGTCACCAGAAACGCGGCCAGCGCCGCCAGCACGGTGATGATGAATACCGTGCCGACCAGCGAGAACCCAAGTTCGTATCGGCCGCGGTTAAATACCTTGGGGGATTTCCAGATCGACGGTTCCCTGCCCGCGGAATCCAAGTTTTTATTCATGGTATGTTGAGAACATGTGCTTGATCGAGGAGTGTCACCTGCATATTACCCCCACTTGTGGCGCTGGGATCCGTGACCGTAATACGAATAGTCAACAGTCCGGCCCGCGTCGCCGTGCCCGCCGTATAATCGAATTTGCACGCGGTCACCTGGTTCGCCAGCAGCCTGGCGACACCTCCCGGTGGCACGGCATGGGTGGCCGCAATGGGATAGGCGTCGTACCGATTGATTTGATTCGTGGAAACATCGCAAACGTAACTGACCGGCGTATCGACAACGTCAAAACGCTGGCTGGGCGAGCCCGTGGGAAACTTGGTCCTCCCGGCCGCTATGTTGAAGGATATCGATTTCAGCAAACCGACCGTTGCGACCTGCGTAATCACGGCGATGTTGTCACCGGCGTAGGCACTGGCGCCGCTTTGACCCGTGTTATAGATGACCAGACAGTTGGCGGTGGACGCATTCGATAGACAATTCGCCTGGGTGGCGCCGCCGCCACCGGCTGTGATAAGACCGAAACTCGGCGGCGGCCCCAATACCTCAAAGCAATCGGCGGCGGCATTGAAATTGAGGGTATCTCCATCACCACCCGCACAGACGTCGTTGTTGGTGGCATCGGCCTGGACGCGATAACGGCCGCCGCTGACGGTACGCAGGATCTCGATCGCGCACAGTGTGCCGGCGCTCGCCGTGCAGGAAGAGGAAAATGTGGTGCCGTCTGACGTGAGACGAATACTGTTGGGCGCCGCCAGCCGGATTTCGCTGGTCATGCGGTGCAGCGCGCTCTCGGCGACGTCGACCAGCTGGGCGCGCCGGGTGGTGTCCTCGAAGCCCGTAATGGGCTGCGAGATATTGCGCCACGCCACCGCCGCAAGTATGCCGCTGATGACGATGACCGTTACCATCTCGATCAGCGTGAATCCAGCGTTACGCATACGATGCATGATTCAGTAGTTGGTCTTATAACCGGTGACGGTGCGGGCGCCGGTGAGCGCCGGATGAGTGACCTTGACGTCCACGCGCACCACCTGCCCGTTGTTGGAATTCAATCCGTTGAAGGTCACCCCCGCACTCGCCACGGTGACGTTGATCGTATAGTTTCCCAATCCGATGATGGCAGTGCCGTTTTGATCGCGCGCGCCGTTGTCGTTCAGGCCATTGTAGTCACACACATCGTCGTAGAGCGCCCGGGAACCCTCGGCGGCCGAGCAACTTGCACTGCTGCAGGCGCTGGCAGTGCACGCCGTGGGGCAATTGCTGGTCACATCGGGATCACAAAAAGGTTTGAGTAGAACCTCCTCAAGATAGGACTGGGCGATGGCGGCGGCCTGTTCTTCGATCATCGGATCGGCGCTCCTGCTGACGGTGGTGTTTACCGCCAGCATCACCCCGCCCACGGCGATGATCAGGATCAGGATCGAACTGACCAGTTCGATGAGGGTCAAGCCCCGTTGCGATTCGCGCATCAGTGTACGAAGCCGGTCTCTTTTTCCACCGTGATGGTGCGGCTGCCAATCGTGACAGTCGTGGTGGCGGGGGTGCGGCCCATGTCGTCAAAACTGATCGAGGCGGCTGTTACAGCCACCCCCGTCGGCGCGGTGTTGCTGAAGTTGCCGCCACTAGGCCGCAGCACCGACCCGGCGCCCGGACAGCCGGCATATGTGAGCGCGTAGCCTGCGGGAGGGCCGGTGCCGGCGGTAAAGGTCGCGGTTACCGAGGTGCAACGGGAGGCGATGGCGAATTTTTGTGCGTAGCGCAACGCCGCCAGCGAATCTTCATAAAAACCACGCTCGGCGAAGGGACTGGTGGTGAAAAACCGGGGCCCGGCGAATGCGGCCACGATACCCACGATCACTAAAACGGTCACCAACTCCGTGAGAGTGAAGCCACTGAGGCGACCCCTTGGCCAAACGCCGCTGCCGGGAGTCGTCGACGTCCGCCGCATGCCCCCTTCAGACTCCCGCCTCACGCGCCTTCGACCACTCGTCGGGTGCGTGGGCGGCAGCCATTATTTTTTGGCTATTTACAATTTGTAACAGTGGCGGCAATACCCGGCGCTGCGCCGAGGCTCGCTGCTGCTGTATATGTCACTCTACAGTTGGCCGTCACGGACGCGCTGTTGATGTAATAGTACCTCGTGCCAGCGGCGGTAAAGCCAG
The DNA here is from genome assembly GCA_035501935.1 of Gammaproteobacteria bacterium. Lineage (NCBI taxonomy): Bacteria > Pseudomonadati > Pseudomonadota > Gammaproteobacteria > Gammaproteobacteria bacterium. The sequence continues at coordinate 24,066 of DATJVC010000032.1, forward strand.
TTGTACTTTGAAGAGTAGCGTCAATACCCCCTACGGCAGCGGTGGGATAGCCGAACGTCATGGCCACAGAGTTACCTTCCATGGTGACCGCTTGGCCCGAGCTTTTGCCCTGGGCGAGCTGGGCCGCATGCGCCAATGCCGCACCGGCCCTGACACCTCCTGCCATGCCGTTTACGGCCGCAATGCGCGCTTGTTCCTCCAGTCCCGCAAACCGCGGCAAAGCAAAGGCGGCAAGTATGCCGAGTATCACGATGACCGTGACCAATTCAATCATGGTGAACCCTTGTTGTTCAGATTTCATGCATTTTCTCCTTTCTTCAATAAGTAATCCTAGCACAAGTTTAGAACGAAATTGCTCCAAATGCCCAGTTTTGCGCACTGCGGAAAACCCCAATTTCTTCTCACTTTTCTGTCCATTCATAGCGATCCAGCTTCTTTAAAACCAGCCCTTGAATCTGGTCCACCCCAGCGTCATAACGGCCGTTGCCATTGACGTCCTCATATTTCAGGCTCAAGCGGATTCGAATACGGCCGGGGCCTGGCAGGCCGCCTTTGAAGTACCGGTCGTTGACCACACGGTAGATGATCTGTCCGTTCTTCTTGTCGAAATACCAATGCCCCGGCGCCATGAGGGTGGGCCGATCGCCGTCGATCTCGCCGGCGTAATTGGGCGGCGCACTGAATATGCGCTCAAAGGGGTTACGCCCATCGTATTCCGCCAGTTGGCCGGTTTTCCCGGTCATGGTCAGCTCGCTCTCAAAGATGAGCAGTTGCGTACTGACTTGATTGATCATCAGATCGATGGCTGCATGATCCATATCGGCTTCCAACCGCTGCACCCTGTGGTAAAAGACCGTTGCCAATATACTCGTCAAGATGACGACCAACGCCGTTTCAAACCTGCCAAGATTGCGGCTGAGGACGGCCGTTTCCAGTGACATCAGTGTCTCAGTTTGACCGCCGCCAGATCCCACATCGGCAGGAAGATGCCGAGCGCCAGAATCAGCACCATGCAGCCCAAGCATACAATTAGGATAGGTTCGATGGTCTGGCTCAGGTTCTTGATGTCGTAGTCGACCTCGCGCTCATAAAACCCGGCCACTTCCTCCATCAACTGATCGATCGCGCCGGTATCCTCGCCGACCATCAGCATCTGGATGACCAGCGGCGAGAAAATGCCGGTGAGCGTCGCCGTGTGACTGAGGGTGTCGCCACGTTCCACGCCGGTGCGCATGCTCAAAATGTGACTGCCTATATAGGTATTGTCCACCGCGCGCGCCACGACGTTGAGTGACTGGATAAGAGGCACCCCCGCTTTCAACGCCATCGACAGCGCGCGGGCGAAACGGCCCAGTGCGGCGCGCGTCAGGATGTCACCCACCACTGGTAGCCGCAATTTCATGCGATCCCAAACCAGGCGGCCCTGCTCCGTGGCCACCCATGAGCGCGCCATGACCGCCGCCGCCAGAATGACGATGATCATGGCCGGCCAATAGTGGACAAAGATATTGGACGTACCGATCAGAATGCGCGTGGGCAGCGGTAATTCAACATTCGCGCGGGCAAACAACTCGGCGAATTTCGGTATGACCAGAACATTAAGAATACCGATGGCAACTCCAATGGCAACAATGACCATGGCGGGATATCGCAGCGCGGCCTTGACCCGTTCGCGGGTGTCTTTTTCAAGGTCCAGATACTGCGCCAACTGCAACAAGGAATCATCAAGCCGGCCCGTTTTCTCGCCTATGCGGATTATCGAAACAAACAGCGTGCTGAATACCTTCGGGTGCAGCGCCAGACAGGCGGACAGTTCACGACCCGATTCGATATGGGTCTGCACATCTCTGAGCACCTCCACCAATCCGGGATTACGGGTGGAGCGCACCAGCCCGGTCATGGCCTGATTGATGGGCACACCGGCCCTTAACAGTGCGTAAAGCTGGCGGGCAAAAAGAATCAGGTCCGTCAGCGTGGGTTGCTCCTTGACGAGTTGCCAGTCCAAGAAACTCGTCTGTTTTGCCGCTTCGATGATCTCTATGGGTGTGACATCGCCATTGATCAACTGAGCCGCGACGGCGCCCGTATTGGCCGCCTCGACCCGGCCTTCGATGATCTCGCCCAGGCGGTTGCGGGCGCGGTAACGGTAGTTAGGCATCGGAATTCACTTGCTGTTTGGCTGCAGCTGCAGCCACTGGCTCTTCAAGCTCGGGGCCAGCGGTGTCCGCCGAAACGCGCATGACTTCATCGATGGTGGTGATGCCATTGATGGCGTAGTCCAGCGCCATTATTTCCAACGGACGATACCCGGCGGCGCGTCTGGCATGAAGGGCGAAGGTGGCGCTGTCGCCACGGGAAAGTATCATGCCCGTCTGCTCCGTCAACTCCAGCAGTTCATAGACGCCGACGCGTCCGGAGTAGCCGGTGTTGTTGCAGTGGTGGCAACCCGCGCCACGCATGAATTTCGCATGCACATGCTGGGTGCCGGTCTTGGCCTGCAGCCAGGCCTGCGCTTGCGGTGAAAGCGGCGCGGACTGACTACAGCTCGTGCATATCCGCCGCACCAGTCGTTGCGCCAGGATGGCATTCAAGGCCGAGACGAGCAGATAGCCGGCGATGCCCATATCGAGCAGGCGGTTGACGGTGCTTACCGCGTCATTGGTGTGCAGTGTGGACAGCACCAGATGGCCGGTCATGGCCGCACGCAGGCCGATCTGCGCGGTTTCCTCGTCGCGCATCTCGCCGACCAGGATGATGTCCGGATCCTGGCGCAGGGCCGAGCGTAGGACGCGCGCGAAAGTCAGCCCGATGTTGGTGTGCACCTGCACCTGGTTGACGCGGGGCAGGCGGTATTCCACGGGGTCTTCGACGGTGATGATCTTGTTCTCCGGCAAATTCAGCAGTTGCAGGGCGGAATAGAGGGTGGTCGTCTTGCCGCTGCCGGTGGGGCCGGTAACCAATACCATGCCGTGCGGGCGCGAGATGATTCGTTTGAAGCGCTCGCGCATTTCCTCCGGCATCCCCAGTTGATCGAGGTTCAATACGCCCTGGGTCTGATCCAGCAGGCGCATGACCACCGATTCGCCGTGTTGTACCGGCATGGTGGAGATACGCACGTCGACAACGCGGCCCCTGACCTTTATGGAAAAGCGCCCGTCCTGCGGCAGGCGTTTTTCCGATATATCGAGACCCGCTATCAGCTTCAGACGCAGCACCAGTGAGGCGGCGATGCGTTTTTCATTGAGCACGTGTTCCTGCAGGACGCCGTCCACGCGCTGGCGTATGCGCAACACGGTCTCGTCCGGCTCGATATGTATGTCGGAGGCCTTGATCTGCAGGGCGTCCTCAAACAGGGTCTGCAGCAACTTGACCACCGGCGCATCGGCGACGTTGGTGGCGACCAGTTCCTGAGTGATATCGCCGACACCCAATTCCTGTTTCAGTTCCTGCGCAAACCCGGTGATCTGCTCGGTGCGCCGGTATACCGCGTCGATGGTCTTGAGCAGATCCGCCTCGCGTACCACGGCGAGATTCACAGGCTTGCCAAGCAGCAGGGTCAACTCATCGAAGGCGAAAATATTGGTGGGGTCGGACATGCCCACCATGACGCCGTTCGCATCGACCTTCAACGCCACCGCGCGCAAACGGCGGGCGTGAATTTCCGGAATCAGCTTGGCCACTTCCGGATCCAGCTTGTAATGCGCCAGATCGACGAACGGGAATGGGTTGCTGATCTGCTTGGAGAGGAATTGCACCAACTGGTCTTCGTTGATATAGCCTTTGTCGATGAGAATGCGGCCGAGCTTTTGTCTGCTCTTTTTTTGTTCCTCCAGCGCCGCCTCCAGTTGCTGAATGGTAATGACCCTGTTCTCGACAAGCAGTTCACCGAGACGGATTTTTCGCCGTTGCGCCATTTACGTGCTGGCTCCTTGCAATTGTTGAAGTTGATCGTTGAGGAACTGCCGCAACCGGCCGGGAAGGCTCTGATCCGTCAGGGCATGGGTGAACGCGTCTCGCGCCTGCTGGCGCTGGCCGGACGCCGACAGTGATATCCCCAAACCCATCCACCACAGGCCGTTTTGCGGCTGCACGGAAAGCAGGCGGCGGTAGGAAACGATGGCGTCATTGTGACGTCCGGCACGCTGCATCAGGGCGGCAAGCAATGCATGATAGTCGGGGTCGCTCGCGGGGGCCGGCGCGTCATGCGCCAGCAAATCAATCGCCTTGCCGATCTCGCCGGTTTCCGACAACAGGCGCGCATAGAGCAGCTTGTAATCGCGGTTCCCGGGCGCCTGACTCAAACCCGCCTCCAACTGCGCGCGCGCTTCCGCCGCATGTCTGTCCTCCATCAACAGCGTCGCCACCAGCACCCTGGGCGCAACGGCCGGGGGATCGGCGTCCATGGCCTGCCTGCCCAATGACAACGCCCGCGCGCGATCCCCGCCGCGCAGCGCGGACACCGCCGACTGGTACAGTTCGGTCTTGCGGTCTGGCGGCGCGGGCACGTGTGGAATCATGCGGAAATCACCGGGCCGCTCGCTTTCAACCATTTCGCGCCCGCCACTGGCGGTGTCGGCACGGTCAGCGCGCGCAGATGCCCCTTTGTGCGGGCGTCCGCGCTTGTTTTCAGGCGCCGGTGCGGGTTCCTTCGGCTGATCCGCATGAATTTTCGCCGCGGCGTGAGCCGGCGCATCGGCAAGTCGTTGTGGGGAAACACCTGGTCCGGGCGTGGTCGGAGCGACAAGCGGGGCAATCCCGGTGTTGTCGCAGTGCACTATCAGCTGATAGCCGCCTCCATCCGCCGGCGTGACCTCCACCTTCCCCGTGCTCACGCCCGGGCGGAGGTAAAAGCGTACGGACACATCCCCACCGTCCCCGTGTCGCACCTGAACATCGTGTATCAGCCCGTCTCCATCGAAGGCCTGCAGGTAGCCCTCGCGCAACCTGACATTGGCGAGCCGCAACGTGGCTCCGCCTTTTGGATCGGTCTCCAGGGTGTACTCAACCGGCGAGGAAAGATGCAACCAGAGCGCAACCCCGTTGTCTTCCTTCCTGGCGGCCAATTGCAAGAGTTCGGGGACATCGGTCGAGGCCGATGTTCCGGAGTCCGCCACAGTGGGATCGACTGCGGCCGGTACCGCCGCCAAGGGCGGGGATTGGGGTTGTACATCCGTCGAATCACGGAGAGGAGTGCCCTCACCGGCTCCGGAGGTGCTCTCAATGGGCGCATTTGGCGGTGACGGTTTTGTGACCGCGATCATTTTCTCCGCTGAGAAGACGGGAATATGGAATAACCGTTGCAGAACGTTCTCCCGCCAGGCCAGCAATGCGCTGGCAAACAACAGCAGCAAGAGCAGGGCCGTTCGGGTGGCGGGTTGCGATTCTTGGAGAACAGCGGGGCGTTCCGCCGCAGCCAAGCCTGCCAGGGTGACTTGCGCGGTCGGCGACAGGGCGCCGCCGCGCCTTTCTTCAAGATCGGTGAGCACTTGATTGACCAGGCTCATGACAGCATGTTCCTGAGCAACTCGATATGCAGGCCGGTCAGCAGCAGCGCCGCCAGCGCCATCGCCCCCTTGGCGCCATACAACCAGCGGAAGATGCGCTGACCGATGCGCGGTTTTTGGATCTGCGCCCACCGCCTGGCGTCAGCGGTATCATCAATGGCGGGCAGCACATGTGCCCTGTCCACCAGCCGCTCGCCGCGGCCGAAGGCGGCCATCAATGCCTTGTTGGCGAGGATATTGACCAGCCGCGGGATGCCGCCGCTGGCGCCATACAGGAGATCGAGCGCATGGCAGGTGAATAATTCCGGGCCATGGTATCCCGCGACCGCCAGACGGTGACGCACGTACTGATCCAGGCCCGCACGGTTCAAAGGCAGCAGATGAAAGGAAAAGGTGATCCGCTGGCGCAGCTGGCGGATCGAGGGGTTTTCCAGCACCCGATCCAGCTCCGGCTGGCCGAAAAGCACCACTTGCAGAAGCTTGCTTTTCTCCGTCTCCAGATTGGTCAGCAAACGCAACGTCTCCAGCGTCTCGACCGGCATGGCCTGCACCTCATCCAGGCAAACCACCACGCGTTTGCCGGCACGGTGAAAATCATGCAGCGCCTGATACAGCCGTTTCATGAAATCGTGCTGATCGACGTTGCTGGCATATGGGATCTGCAATTCATCGGCAAGCGACAGAAACAGCGCCATCGGTTTGAGGTAGGGGTTCGGGATATAGGCCGTCAGGTATTCCGGGCCCAGCCGGTTCATCAGCGTGCGGCATAACAGGGTCTTGCCCGTGCCCACCTCGCCGGTGACCTTGACGAAGCCCTCGCCGCTGCGCAGCGCGACGAGCAGCACATTGAGGGCGTCCTGATAGCCGGCGCGGCTCATGAAAAACGCCGTGTCCGGCGTGATGGAGAACGGCAATTCGCGAAAGCCAAAAAACTCGAGGTACATACCAGGCTGCCTTTAGGCCGGTACGATCAAGGTGTCGTGGTCCCGTAGGGAGCGGCCGGGTCCTGGCGGTGTTCAGTCCATTTGTCGAGTTGCTCGCGCATGCGCTGGAAGCTGGCCTTGGATTCGTTTGCGGCGTTCATCCAGTCATCCTCGCCCTCCACGACGATGGGCCGCAGCAGGATGACCAACTCGCTCTTGAGGGTGGCCTGGCGCTTGTGGCCGAAAAAGGCCCCGATGACCGGGAGATCCCCCAGTTTGGGCGTCTCCGCATCATTATCGTTGGTACTGTCCTGCATCAGGCCGCCGATGACAACCATCTGCCCGCTCTTGGCGCGGACGACGCTATCGGACTCACGCACCGTGGTCTTCGCCAGCGGGAATTGCTGGGTGACGCCGCCGACGCTGAACGTCCGCTGATCCTCGGCGACGACGCTTACCGAAGGATGGATGTGGAGCGTAACGTCGCCCTGTTCACTGATCTGGGGCGTGACGTCCAGTGCGATGCCGGAGAAGAACGGCGTCAGTTCGATGTTCGGCGTGGAGGTCGTTGCGGTGCCGGTCACGGTCGTGGTGGAGATGTTGGTCACGAAGAATTGATCCGTGCCCACCTTGATCAGCGCCTTCTGGTTGTTCATGGTGGAAACGCGCGGACTGGAGAGCACCTGCACGTTGCCCTGGGTTTTCAGCAATTCGACGAAGGCCTGAAAGTTGCTGCTGTTGACCGCCAGCGCAAACACTCCGCCAAACGCCTGGGTCAGCGCACTCGTCACCGCGGCCTTGCCCGGTGAAATCAAGGTATTGGTTCCCGCGGTTGAATTCAGGCCCGTGGCGTTCGACGGATTCAAATTTGAACCGCCACCCGTCTGGAAGGCGGCGAAATCGCCGCTCAGGGCACCCCAGTTGATGCCGGTCTGATAGCCCTCGTTCAACTGCACTTCCAGCACCTTGGCCTCGAGGATCACCTGCCGCTGGGTGACCAGCTGGGTGGCGCGCAGGAACGTCTCGACTTCGCGCAGCTCATTCGGCAACGCCCGCACCACGACGACACCGGATTCCGGATTGACCACGACACTGCGGCCGGGATTCGTTCCCACAATGGCCTGCACGGCGTTCTGCAACTCCTTCCAGAATGACGTTTCCGGTTGCACGGTGCTGATCTCCGTCCCCACCACCGCACGCCGGCTGTTTGATGAGTCTGAAGTCACGGGGCTGCCATAACCGCCGCCCGTTTGTTGTGACTGGTTCTGGCCTGCGCCATTGACCGTTTGGAGGGTGCCGGAACTCACGAAGGTCGAGGATTCGCCACGGCGGCTAACGTTGAGGTAGTTGATCTGATACACGCGAGCCTCCAAGCGCGCCGGCAGCACCTCGAAACCGTAATCCGTCCGCAGGAATTCATAGCCGTAGACGTCGCGCGCCGCCTCCAGCACCTCCGGAATGGTGGCGTTCTTTAGATTGAGGGTGATGTTGCCGGTGACCTCGGGGTGCACGACCATGTTGTACTTCGTCCCATCGACCAGGCTCATAAAGAACTGATTGGCGGGCACTTCATTGACCGAGATGTCGAAGTGCTGCTCGTCGGCAATCTTGGGCATCGCCGGCGCATTGAGGCTGATGGAAGGCAGCAGCGCGGCGGAAACGTCGGCCGGAACGGGTGTCGGTGATTTCTTGGCCTCCGATTTCGTAGGCGCGGGTATTTCCTGTTGTATCTTGTCCAGCGTGTTCTTGAGCGGCGGCAGGTTGTCACAGCCGGCAATGAACAACATGACCAACATCGCGGGCAGTGATCGATGCAGCACGGTGCTTGTCCTCATGGTTGCTTGCCTCGTGTATGAGCGGCATGCGATGGGGTTTTTACGTCATTGGACAGCAGCGACAGGGTGATCTTCTGGCCGTTGTAATCGATCAGCACCCGGTCCGGTTGAATCCGAAGAACCTGTGCCGGCCCAATCTTGTCACCCTCCTCCACGCGTTCGCTATTTATGATGGCCCAGCGCAATTTTGCACCCACCTTCACGGCGTTCAAGCGGAAATTGGTGACCTCCTCGGCAATCTCCGTCGACGCCGCCGCCGGTGCGACGGTTTTGAAATCCGGCGGCTTCGTCGGATCGACCAGCGGGGCGGCATATGACGGCCACACCAGGCCCGCGATGAGAATTCCAAGAAGCGATGGGGAATGAGAGTGATTCATGTGCCGATCCACGCCGGGGCTAGACTCACGGTATATACTATAATGGCTCCCTTGGCTTGTGGATATTCACTGACTTCATACTCCACGGCGCCCCACAGGAACTTCCAAGGCAGAGATTCCAACGTCCGCAGATATTCCAGCATATCGAGGTAAGGACCGGAAAATTCCAAGCGCAGGCCGTGCCGGTAGGCCACCGCGGGCGGGGCGGCAGGCGCCGGGTTTGTCGTTCCGGGTTGCGCATTCGCTGGCGGCGACAACAATGCAGCCGGCCCCAGCGGTGAGGTACCCAGACTGTTGAGTGCGATCAGACTCAGCTTGCCGGATTTCGATATCATCGTCTGCAAAACCTCGGCCATCTTCTCCGGCGGGACCAGTTGCGATCCGTCCTGAGCCAGTTGCTGCCGGACTTCGTCAATCTGCGCGCGCAACTGCGCCATCCGGCTTTTGTTGTCGGCGTCCGGATCGACAATGCCGCGTTTCTCAATGTCGCTCGCCTGCTGCTCCGCCGAGACGATGTCGTTCTGCGTCTGGGTAATGTTCTCCATGGCCTGCACCCGCTGCTGGGACAGCGGCTGCCACAGCGCTACATCCCACAACCATGCCAACAGCAAGGCGGCGGCGCCGAACAGCAACGCGCGCTCCCGTCCCGGCAACGCGTCGATCCTGGCCATGGTCTGCGCGACATTAGCCATTTTTCTTGCCCCCCTGAGCCGCATGGGATTGGGTAAACAGCGAAAAGTCCACGCGCACGGCCGTTTGATCTGCCGGCCGTTTCAACTCCAGTTCGCTGAACGACTTGCCGTTGAAAATCCTCTCCTGACTCAGGCGCTGGACGTAAAGCGGCACCAATTCAGGTTCAAGCGCATGGCCTTCCAGGCCAATCTGCCTGCCGCCCTCAGTAATCTCTATGCGTCGCAGCCAGGTGCCCTCCACATGCTGTCTCGACAAGGCCTCAAAATACGGAGAGAACCCGTTGCGATCGCCGTAATCGCCGGCTTGCAGCGCCTGTACCACATATTGATCGTCATCCAGTTCCTTCTGCAATTGCTGCAGTTCCTCTTCCAGCCGCTTGTCCTTCTGCCGCTCGGGAAATTTGGCCTGGGTCTCCGCCAGTTTTTGCTTCACGGCCTGCGCCTGATTCTGCAGGTCTATGAGCTGCACTTGCAACATGCGGGTCTCCCAGAATTGCCAGCCGTACACGCCGGCCAGCGCGCCGGCGAGTACCAGCAGCATGCGCGTCATGAAGGCGGCCGTCAGCAGCCTGCGCTGCTTGCGGAACTGCGATTGAAACAGATTGATCTGCTGTTTCATGCGGCATCCGTCTCGCTGCGCAACGCCGCGCCCAGGGCCGGCAGGCAAAGCACCTGTGCCAGCTCGGGCACGGGCCTGGGGCAATCGATGAGATCATTCAGATCAAGCACGCGGCACTTCAGGCCAAGTTGCGAGGAGAGATACTCCGCTATCCCGCGGACTTTTTTGCCGAGCGGCGCCACCACGACGCCAGCGATGGGCGGCACCGAAAAATTGCTTTCATAGTAGTCGAGGGAACGCTGGAGTTCGATGACTATCGAATCCAGCCATTCCTTGATCTCGGCGGTGAATTCATCGGCGTCATCGCGCCGGATTGCTGCGTTATCGCGCCAGAGTATTTCGGCCCCGGTTTGCAGGCGCCGCGAGAAATAAAGCGTCCCCTGATGGGTCAACGTCAGCATGCCGCGCTGGCGGGCGAGGCAGATAAAGGCCACCCCCCCGGCGTCCTCCGGCAGCAGACTGGCGATATTGCGAAAGCACAATTCCGGGATGTCGACGACGTCCAGTTTCAGCCCCGCCTCCAGCAACTGGTCGACGCGCTGCTTGACGAAGGGGGTGCGCGCCGCGACGACGTAGACCATGCGGTTGCCGCCTTTCTTCTGCGGCGGCACATCGAACACATCGATGACCGCGTCATCCGCGGGAAAATCGATCAGCTCGCGCACCCGCCAGCGCATGGCATTGCGTAGCTCATTGGCGGGGACCTCTGCCGCCTCCGTCAGCAGGAGGCTGTAAGCGCCCAATTCCAAGGCACTGGTGCACTCTATTTGCTCCAGGTGCTTATTTTTTACCAGATTTTTTAACTGATCATTTTGAACGTGTATGTTGGGGGATTGCAGATACTCACAGTATTCGAGCGTTGGCGATCTTCCCTTTTCCCGCCGCACTTGGGCCACGGCGATGCCCTCTTCGTTCGGGCAAACCGCCAAAAGGACATTTCTGCGCAGCGACTTTTTGAATAGCCCCACCCGATGCCCCCCCTGCTTCTCGTGTTGGATACTGCTTATAATTTCTGTGATTCCAGCTTTAGAATTTCATACTAACCCATTATTGTCAATGATGTTTTTTCAGATTATGGGGGGGCGACGCCGTGAAGGTCGTCGCTGCGCTGCAGCGTGTCGTAAGCCACGCGCCGTTATGTCGAGTGCAGGCAGGTACCTTTACCGATGGTGAACAATAGACCCTGGATCTTGGAGATAACCACAACCCGATTGTTTTCAGGATGATATCACCAGGGTTCGCGGATATAGATCTGGCGCTTTGAGCCGGAATAGGTGCCGAAACTGATGCGCGCCGGCGGTGGATCGTTGTCATTGACACCGTTGCCATCCCAGTCGTAGCGCAGCCACGGCAGGGCGCCCAAGGTGGCCTGAAGGGTGAAATCACCGACGTTGCCCGTTCCCGGGGCGCTAAAACTCAGACCGGCATCGCCCGCCAATACGGGATTGTTCGCGATCGTGCCGGTGGTCGTGCCACCACCCACAGGTACACTGGCGAAGGTACCGGCAGAGGGCGTCAGCATGGCCGAAGTGATCTGTATGCAACCGTCTTGGGTGTTGGTGACGAAACCACTGCCGTTGTAATACTCGGTGTGCAGCGGCACCGGCAACGCCAGTAATTCCGAACCCAAGGCGTTGGCGAGTGTGGCCCGGCCAAAGCGCATTTCCTTGCCGGCGCTGAAGGCGATGCCATTGCCGGCGGTGGCCTGGCCGAATTTCGCGGGATTGCCGACGTATGCAACAGAGTCCGTGTCGATCACGTTGACCGACAGTGCGATATCGGCATTGAACGGCGCCGCGGGCGCGGCGGCGCGCGTGAACTTGAGTCCACCGGTAGAACTGAAGGTGAGCGTTCCGGTGCCGTTACCATTGGCGACGATCACGGGGTCGGGCCCGATGACGGGATCCGGAAGCGCCGAGACATTCAGCGTGCCGGTTGCGGCGGCGTAACGTGCCGACTGGGTCGAGGGTGTAAGGCTGCTGTTGGTCAGCTTGAAAAAGGCCTGCGCGGCGGGCGAGGTGCCGCGGTAGTTCGTCGTTGTCGTTCCGCTCAGGTTGCGTGCCGTCACCGTCAGTACCGGCGCTGTTAAGTACGTGAATGGCTGATCGAGATATGTGAAGTTACCGGTCGCACATCCCGTAGTGAATTGCGGCGCGTTGTAATTCACGTTGAAGTCGGCGGGGTAAAAGCGACCGACATTGCCGCTGGCCGTGCCGGTTGCATCGCCAGCGCCGAGATAATCGCCATCGCCTACACTCGGCGTCAGCGTGATGATCCCGACCTCGCCCCAATTGAAGGTCGTGCCGGTGGCCACGCCGCTGCTGAACGCGCCGAATGCGGTCGGGTTCGCCAGCGCGGGTATGGCGCCACCCGCAGGCGCGACCAGATTGGCGGTGAGCTTGACGCCTTCCGGCGTGACTTCCTTGCCGTAATTCGGCGTGGCCGTCACGCCGTCGATGGTGGTCGCGGTGACGGTCGCGCTGAAACTCTCCCCCGCCTTGACGAATTTGGCGCCGGTGGCATCGGTCGCGGCGGGATTCGCGGTGTTGGGGGCCGCCGTCTGCTGGATACCGGACAACGCGAATCCTCCCGGCTTGACCACGAATGAATTGGAGTTGCCCATCATGTAATTGCCGGACAAGGTCGAGGGTGTGGTATCACGGGGTATGTTGTACCGCGCGTATAACTTTATCTGCCCCACATCCGGATAATTAAGCGCTATCGGTGCGGTTGAAATGAGCCCGCTATTGGTGCCGAAGTTGAGCGTCGCTGCGGGCACCGACGTATACGTCGATACGGCGCCATTGTTATTGGCGGCGATGGCCGTCCCGTTGATGCTGACCTGGCGTCCCGCGCACGCGGTTGGGTTCTGGCATTCCGAGGCCAGGTCAACGCTGACGTTGCCGTTGAATACAGCGGCACAGGCACCCGTATTCGTGTCGGTGCGTATGGCCTGCAAGTACAGCGTTTGCGCCCCGGGCGCGGCGTTGGACGCCTTGCCCGCCAGTTGCGCGCCTATGGTGGCCACCCCGGCGTTATCCACGAACTGGAACCCGGAAGTCACCATCACCAAATCCGGATCGAACGGAACATCCGCACTGGCGGTGCCGGTTCTCTCTGTGACGGCGCCAGAGAGGATATTGATGTTGGTGGTTTCAGCGAAAGTGTCCTTCAGATTCAGCACGAAACTGCTCTCGGCACCGGAAACATACTGTGCCACACCGTTTCCCGAGTTGGTCAGCGTGCCCGCACCGCTGACCAGCGACCAGTCGCCGTGCGCAGTGGAGGTTGAAAGATTGACGACCGTGCCGGCGGCCATCGGGAACAGGGCGTGCGCAGCGTCGTGCGCGGTGATGGTGATAGGCACCGCCTGACAGGTCACCCCCGTTCCGGAATGAGTGATTGCGAAATGATCGGGCGTGAGAGTGCAGGGATGGGTCTGTCTGGCCATGGCGGCCAGTGCATTCTGGCTCAGGACCTTTTGAAATACCCGCAACTCATCGATATTGCCGTGAAAATGGAACCCTGACGTCGCTTCGGCCGAGGCGTTGGTTTCCCCACCGATCGACGGTGGCCCGGCGTCGGTTCCCCAGGTACCGGTGAACGCGGCGGCGTCGCTGGTGCTGTTCTGAAGCACTCCCGCGGAATTGTAGACATAGATGGTCCGTATCTGGTTGTTGATGTCCGCCACGGCAGCCACGAAATACCAGGTATTGTTCGCAATGGTAAATGTGGAATCGAGACTGATCGGGGCAATGCTACGAGAGAAAAACCTAAGCCGTCCCGCAGCACCATCGGCCAGACTGAATCCATAACCGCCCGTGTTGTTCTGATCGTCGATGAAAATACGCTGCCCGGTAAAGGTGTTGTTGGTTGTTCTGATCCAGGCGGTGATGGTGAAATCGGCGGTCAGGTTTGGGAAGCCGACCGGCACCGCGACGTAACCCTGGGTAATGGTGCCGCCGTTGTCGAATATCCCATAGCGACAGGTGCCTGGATCGCCGGCAATTGCCGGCGAGGCATTGGTGGTGGTCGCCGAGTTGGCGGCGGTGGCGTTCAAACCGCTGCCTGAACTGTCGGCAACTTCACCGGCGGTCCCGGCCCAGCCGGTCTCATCCATGTGGTACTCGACCAGGGCCGGTGTGGCGCTGATGGTATAGACCTCCCCGGTGAAGGTGCCGCTGAGCGCGTTGCCGGCCAGATCAGCAACCGACCCGGCGCTGGTTTGATTCAATCCCAGCGTGCCCGAGCCTATACCGGTGTTGGCCGTGATCGTCCAGGTGGCGCCGCTGCCCGTCACATCGCTGATAAATGCGCCGCTGAGTCCGCTGGCCGCCAGCGTGAAGGCGCTGGCATCCACTCCCGTCACACCCTCGCTGAAGGTCACGGTCCACTGCACGCTGGCGGCGTTGGTCGGATTTGCTGAGACCCGGGTGATCGAGGAAACCGTGGGGGGGATCGTGTCGGTTGTGTAATCAACGGTGATTTCAATGAAATCGACGCTGACCGTATGAGATCCCCCGGCAGAACTGGGTTTTGTCGCCGCAAACGCCGCGCCGAAGTTGGCGGCGTTGATGTCTGCGGGCGTCCAGGTCAATCCCCACAGATCGGTGGCGCCGCCATGCGCTTCAGTAACATCAGCGGTGGTGTATTGGGTCGTGGTGGAACGGTCGCTGGTGCCGATGGTGCCGCCCTGGACGATCCGCATTGCGGCATCAAAGCTGCCGCCATTGGCCGTACTGGAGGATTTGCGTTCGACATTGACCGTGATGCCGAGAATTGTTGCAGTGGCGGGAATCGTGAATCCATAGTTCAGGCATTTGATGTAGTGGCTCGTGGTGCCATCCACGGTCCGCGTTGCGTAAACATTATTGCTGGAGAAGGCGTTACCAGGGTTGGTCCAGGTCAACGTCCCGATGCTGTTGTCGTCAGTACAATTTCCCGTGGCGCCGGGACCTCTCGTCTGGGTCACGGCATTTGCGAAACTGCTCCATACCAGGACCAAAGCCAGCCCGGCCAACAGTGCAGTGACCCGGAGAATCTTCAGCCAATAGATCGCAACGATCGATTTCATCGGCAAATCACCAAAGCAAATGCAATACGGGAAAACTGCCCGGGTTCGTCACCCGTGAATGAATCGTCAGTGATGGGAAGATGATTCCAAGCTGACGATTTTTATTGTGATATCACCACGGTTCGCGGATATAGATCTGTCGTCCGGAGCCGCCGTAGGTCCCGAAGCTGATGCGCGCCGCGGGTGGGTCGTCATTATAAACACCGTTGCCATCCCAGTCATAGCGGAGCCACGGCAGGGCGCCGAGACCAAGCTGCAGGGTGAAATCGCCGACATTGCCCGCCCCCGGGGCGCTGAAACTCAAGCCGGCGTCGCCCTGCGATACGGGATTGTTCGCGATCGTGCCGCTGGTCGTGCCACCGCCTATGGGAACACTCGCGATAGTACCGGCTGAAGGCGTCAGCATGGCCGTGGTGATCGACGTGCAGCCATCCAGATTGGTTGCGCTTTTACCGACGAAACCGCTGCCGTTGTAATATTCCACTTGCAACGGTACTGGCAACGCTAGCAATTCCGAGCCGACGGCGCCGGTAAGCGTGACCCGGCCGTAGCGCACCTTGGTGGTCCCCCCGCCTATGGCCACACCGGTACAGGCCGCCGCGCAGGCGCCGCTGGTGGCGGGATTCATGTTAAGGCCGGTGAGCACCGCGCCATCGGCATCAGTCACCTTGACCCCAAGCTGCAGTACATCGTAGGGACCATCCGGTGCACCTGAAGCCTGCCTGCCGAAGGTAGCGATCGTGGTGGTAAAACTGTAGGTACCCGTTGTCCAGGAGCCCGCAGGTGCGGACACGCGTGAACTGAGATCGGTGCCGTTGTCGTTGTTTTCCGCCAGTATCGACACTGTGCCCGTATTGTAGGCGGGACTGTTGATGTAATTGGCGGTCTTCGCGTTCGAAAGATTTCGCGCTTCGATCGTGAAACTGTAGCCCAGAGCGGGCTGATCCATGTAGGTGAAGCCGCCGGCGGCGCACGCCGGCGTCACCCCGCTTGCGGTCAGCGTAAAGTGATCCGGAAAGAAGCGCCCGACCACGCCGTTGCGCGCCGGTGTGGCGCCATTGTCAAACACGATCGCAAGCCCGTTCGCGCTCGTCAGATCGACCCCGGCCGTGTTGAGGAAGCTGGTCGCGCTCACGCTCATTGTGAAGCTGCCGACTTCGTTGTAGCTGAGGGTGTTTGGCGTCGCGCTGCCGCCAGCGAAAGCGCCGGCGGTGAGCGCGCCGTTGTTCAACGCGGCCAGCGTCCCGGCCGCGGGCGTATACGGATTCGCCGCGGAAAGCGCCGTTGCCCAGGCGTATTTGGGCGTCAGTCCATTGGCGGTGATCTGCGCCAGCGTCGCCCCCGCATCCGGCACGCCGTCGTTATTGGCATCCGCCGCTGCACTCCATAAATAGGCACCCACCGTTGCCTGGAAACCGGTGCCGGCCGCAACGAACTTGCTGCCGCCGGTCGCCGTGCCGGCGGGATTGTTGGTCGCCCCGCTTTTGATTGCGTTCACGACCAGCGCAAACGGTCGCGTCGTGATCGAGTTCGAGGCGCCGCTGATGTCCACGGCGCTGGCAAACGCGCGCGTGTCGTCGCGGATGTTCAACACGTACTTGCCGACGTCGGTCGTGGATAAATTGAAATTTGCCTGTCCATTGGTAAACGTGAGCGTGAGATTGTTCGACGCCGGATTCGAAGCTGGCGCGGCGCCCGGCAGGCTCAGTGCACCGATGGTCGGCGCCGCGCCGCCCGGGTCCTGCGCGTCGCGCGTGATCCAGGCGTCGAGCGTTTTTGCCCCGGTGTAGAGGGTATTGATTGCGCAGTTGCCGGTGGATGCATCCTTGGTCCACAGCGCCACGGCCATCGCTTGATTGCGGCCGGCAACCTGGATCGGATCATTGGTAATCACGAACACGTTGTCACGGAAATTGATGGTCGCCGATGTTGACAATGTGGCTGGAACGATGCTGTCGACCACGCTCACCGTGGTGTCGTCGGCATGGGTATCGGTCAGCCCCAGAGTGATCACGCCGTTGTCGCTGGCGACAAAGGTGTAGGCCGCCACGCCATCGTCCGCCGCGCCGTTGTTCAATGTCCCATTGGCACTCACGGCGGACCAGTCGCCGTGACCTGACGAGGTCGTGATGTTGATCGTGCCGGTGTAGCTGGTGATGACGTTGCCGACCGCGTCGATTGCACTGATGGTGATGCTTTTTGCCGCGCAAGTGCTCGCCGAGGCCGCACCGATGTTGATGGCGAACTGAGTGATCACACTCCCCGGCCGTAGTGCGAGCATGTCCGTGGCGCCGGTATCGGCGGCGGGTGTGGGGGCGGTCCACGTCGCGGTGCGCGTCCCCGTCGCGCCCGTGGTCGCATTTAGTTGCGTATCCATTTCCATGCCTACGCCGAGGTCGTTGTTCGGTGTCAACGATGCGACATCGGCCCGCTCGGTCATGCCCGCGGGCGGTGTCCATGTCGGCGATGAGTTGACTGCATACGTGCTGACCAGCATGGTATTGGCGACGGTGCCGACATTAATCGATGGCGCCGCATGGGAGGTGCTCGATGCCGTCAATTGCCCCGCATCGGCCACGATCGGATTCGTGGTGTCCACGCCGGAGAAACTCACGATGCCGCCGGCCGCGCCCGCGTGGACCGGTGAGCCGCCGAAGGTCCACGTATAGCTGGCGGGCTCCGTCCCGTCGACCACGCGCTGATACACAAACAACTGCAGGCCATTGCCGCCCGTTCCACCGCCGCCGGGTTGTAGTTGAGACTCGACCAATGTCCAATCAGGGTTCGCCGTTATCGTCACCGTGCAAGGCAGTGCGGCATTGCTGCAGGGACGGACCACCACGCTGGCGATCATCACGTCATTTACTGCCGTTCCCGCAGGGACATTGATTGTCAATGTATTCCCATCGGCCCGCAGCGCGACCAGATGCGCGATATTGTCCGCGGCACCAGCGGCAATGGTGGAGGTCTTGGCGCCAGAGGCCCCTGCGGCGGCCAGGGTCTGGTCGTCCTCCGACACCGTGACGCCGGCAGTGGTTGTGCCCACATTGACATCGTAGTGTTCGGCCATGCCCGTGGCCGTGGAGTGGGTGCTGGCGCGCGAGGAACCCAGCAGCGCCACCAGCATCGCACTCGGCGTGGTGGTCGTGACGTTCGGAAGCGTAATGGTGGCATTGTTATTTCTGGTAACGGCACCGAAGACGTCGATCGGCGATCCACTCGCGTCCACCCCACGGTAGGCGGTGATGCCGCCCGCCGCGTTCCGCGCACCGGTCCACGACCAGGTGTAATTGGCGGGCTCACCGGCGGCCACGCGGCGCCAGTACACCGCCTGTGTTATCTGGCCGCCTGCTGTTGAAGTGGACCGCTGATCGATGAGGTTCCACCCGACTGCCGGCGGCGTAACAGTGGCGACCACGCCCTTGAGCGCGATCTGGGCGATCATCACATCGTTGACCGCCGTGCCACCCGGCTTGTTGATGGTGATTGAAGTGGTGGTGCTGGTGCCGGTGGTCTGTGCGACGCGGGTGATGGTCGTGACTGCGTCAACGCCTCCCTGCGAGGCGGCGCGGAACGCGATCGCTGCGTGTACCACAGTGGGGGCCAGCCACGCTGCCGCCAGCAACGTGAATATGAGTACGCCCTGCCGCCTCAGATCCCCCAGGTTCATAATCACCGCTCTGCTTAAGCTACAGTATTTGGCAGAGAATCCCTCTTCCCTAGGTAATTCAAATCCGATAATGAACGTTTCTCGCTGCTTTTAGTAGAATTCTGGTCCAAGACGGGCGTTTATCCATGCAATATGTCTCATTTTGGCATTTATTTCTGGATTTCGTGAATTAATTCATGTTCCAGCCATGCCTGATCAACTCCGGCCAGGTACATCGGCCATGCAACTTGTCAGGCTTCGGGCGGGAAGGCTATGCTTGCACTTCCGCTTTTTCATTCATTCCCGTGAACTGAAATGAGAGCGACCGCCGGCCCGGTGGCGGAATACGGGCCGTGTTTGGCAAACAAAATATAAAGTACGTTGGAACTGTCAATGAACAACAGGTTGCCCACATCAATTGTTCGGATGTCAGCGTTGACGCTGGCGTTTCTTTTTGTCACGCCGCTCAGCCGTGGCGCGGACGAGCCTGAGCCAGCGGCGGCGCCGGCCGCCTCACCCGCAACACCGTCACAGGAAGGCCTGCCGATTGATGATTTGCGCGTGTATACCGAGGTCTATGCCAAGATTAAAAGCGATTACGTCGAGCCGGTCACGGACAAGACGCTCATCGAAAATTCGATTCGCGGCCTGCTCAACGGACTGGATCCCCACTCGGCCTACCTCGATCCGGAGGAATACAAAAACCTGCAGGAAGGCACCAGCGGCGAGTTCGGCGGCCTGGGGATAGAAATCGGCGTCGACGACGGCATCATAAAGGTCATTGCCCCGATCGACGACACGCCGGCGCAGAAGGCCGGCATCCAGGCCGGCGACATCATCATCAAGATCAACGATACGCCGACCAAGGGCATGAACATGAACGACGTCGTTAATCTGCTGCGCGGCCGTCCCGGCACGGAATTGACGCTGACCATCGTGCGGCAGGGGCAGGACAAGCCGCTGCCCATTACCATCAAGCGCGACGTCATCAAGGTGGCGAGTGTCAAGGGCAACCTGCTGGAGCCCGGTTTCGCCTACGTGCGCATCGCCCACTTCCAGGCCCACACCGGCGCCGATCTGCGCTCCACGATGGAACGCCTTCAGCGCGAAAACAAGGGCGCCCTCAAGGGTTTGGTCATGGATTTGCGCAATGATCCCGGCGGCGTGCTGACCGAAGCCGTTGAGGTCTGCGATGCCTTCATGGAGTCGGGCAAGATCGTCTACACCGAGGGGCGCGTGCAGGATTCGCAACTGGAATTCTCCGCCAAGCCGGGTGATCTATTGAATGGCGCGCCCATGGTCGTGCTGATCAACGGCGGCTCCGCCTCCGCCTCCGAGATCGTCGCCGGCGCGCTGCAGGACAGTCAGCGCGCGGTGATCATGGGCAGCCAGAGCTTCGGCAAGGGCTCGGTGCAGACCATCCTGCCCATGAACAACGGCGCCGCCCTGAAACTGACCACGGCGCTCTATTACACGCCGTCGGGGCGCTCCATCCAGGCCCAGGGCATCACGCCGGACATCGTCATCAAACCGGCCAGGATCGCGGATGTCCAGGAGGAAATCGCCAACACCGTCAAGGAAAAGGACTTGTCCGGACACCTCATCAATCAGGAAGACAACGGTAAATCGTCAGCACCAGTACAGGCAGCCAAGCCCGGCATGGAGGCGGCACAGAGCAGCGATTATGAGTTGCACGAAGCACTAAACATGCTCAAGGGCATGGCCTTGCTGAAGGAACGTGCGGGCGCGCACGGCTGATTATGCGTTTTTCTGTCCACGGTTCTTTATTGATGTTCTGCAGCGCCCTGATCGGTGGAGGCATGCCGGCGCCGCTGCGCGCCGAGCAGGCATTGCCCGCCATCGGCATCATCATTGATGACATGGGCTACCGCATGGCCGAGTGCCGGGAGGCGTTGTCGCTGCCGGGACCGCTGGCTTATTCCTTTTTTCCGCATCTGTCCGGTAATCAGGAACTGCTACAGCGCGCGATGGCCGGCGGCAAGGAAATCCTGCTGCACCTGCCGATGGAGGCCGAGCATAAAAACAATCTCCTGGGTCCCGGCGCACTTTTCGAGCGCATGAGTCAGGGCGAGCTGGAAGCGACCCTCAATTCTGATTTCGCCTCCGTGCCACAGGCCGTGGGCGTCAACAATCACGAAGGCAGCGTGCTCACCGCCGACCCGCAAGCCATGGGCTGGCTGATGCAGGCAATTAAAACCCACGGCGGTTTGTTCTTCGTTGACAGCCGCACCACCGGGCGCACCGTGGCGGGACAGACGGCGGCGGTGGAAGGCGTCCCGCATCTGAATCGCGACGTATTCCTTGATAACGAATCGGATCGTATGGCGATCCGCCGTCAGTTCCTGAGCCTCATCGAAACGGCCAAACACCGCGGTACGGCGCTGGCCATCGGCCATCCGAAACCGGAAACGCTGGCGGTGCTGGCCGAAATGCTGCCCACCCTTCCACAATATGGCGTCCAGCTCGTTGCATTGCACGATCTGCTCGCCCGGCAATCGCTCCCAGAGGTCACATGGCAGTCGTCCTCGTCCCACTCGCCCAGGGTTGCGAAGAACTAGAAGCAGTCACCATCATCGATCTACTGCGGCGTGCGCAGATCACCGTGGTCACCGCCGGTCTCGACGATAAGCCGGTGCATGCCAGCCGCGGCGTCACCCTGATCCCCGACACCACGCTGGAGGCCGCGCTCAAGCGGGAATACGACATGATCGTACTGCCGGGCGGCATGCCGGGCGCCGATCATCTCGATCGCGATGCGCGTCTGCGCGCGGCGCTTAAAGCCACCAGTGAGCGCGGTAGATTCGTCGCCGCCATCTGCGCCGCGCCCAAGGCCCTCGCCTCCGCCGGGCTGCTGGATCACAAACGCGCCACGGCCTATCCCGGCATCATGGATAATCTGACAGCACCGGGCCTGACAAAAACGAGCGAGGCCGTCGTCTGCGATGGCGTCGTCATCACATCGCGCGGGCCGGGCACGGCGATGGATTTCGCCCTGATGTTGATCGAAAAACTCGCGGGCCGGACCAAGCGCGACGAGGTCGAGCACGCCCTCTCCCGCTGATTAATTTCAGAAACTCCGCAAGGTTTGGAGACAACAAACTAGTCGCCGCGCAGGGCGGCGATCACCAGCACCATCCCCGCGACGGCCAGCGCCAGCAGCAGCAATGTCCTGCCGGGCAAGAGCGCCCCGCCGGACAGCAATGTGGCGACACCGAGCAGGAGCGCCGCACCCAGTATCACCCATCTCGTCTGCCGTTGCGCGTGAACGAGATCCTGGCGCAACTGCTGCAACTCCTTCTGGCTGGCCTCGTCCCAGCGGCCGCTCTTGATCCTGTCCATGGCCTCGATGGCCAGGCCCGGCAATTCCGGAAGGCGCTCCATCCATGACGGGGCGTGCTCGCGCAGGGCGCTCATGAACTTGCGCCAGCTCACGCGCTCATGCAGCCAGCGTTCCAGCGATGGCCGCGCCGCGGCCCACAGGTCCAGATCGGGGTACAGCTGCCGGCCGACGCCCTCGACATTGACCAGCGTCTTCTGCAACAACAGCAGTTGCGGCAGGATTTTCATGTGAAAACGTTGGGCGGTCTGGAACAACCGCAGCAACAGATGGCCGACAGAGATGGTACGGATGGGCCGATCGAAGATGGGCTCGCACACCGTGCGGATGGCGAACTCGAAATCGTCCACCCGCGTGTCGCGCGGCACCCATCCTGACTCCACGTGCAGCTGGGCGACGCGGCGGTAGTCGCGGTTCATGAAGGCGAGGAAGTTCTCGGCCAGATAACGTTGATCGAAATCGCTCAAACTGCCCATGATGCCGAAATCCACCGGCACGAAGCGGGCACGGCCGCCCGCCAGCGGCTGCACGAACAAATTGCCGGGATGCATGTCGGCGTGGAAAAAATGATCGCGGAACACCTGGGTGAAAAATATTTCCACGCCCGACTCCGCCAGCCACTGCAGGTTCACCCCCGCCGCTTTGAGCGAGGCCACATCGTCGACACGGATGCCGGAGACCCGCTCCATCACCAGCACCTCCCGCAGCGTCAGCTCCCAGTGCACCTCCGGCACGTAGATCGCCTCGGCATTGGCAAAATTGCGGCGCAGCTGCGAGGCGTTGGCGGCCTCGCGCAGCAAATCCAGCTCATCGACCAGCGTCTTTTCGAATTCCGCCACGACGCCGGTCGGCTTCAGGCGCCGGCCCTGCCCCCAGTATTTCTCGAGCGCCCTGGCCAGGATGTACATGAGCCCGATGTCGCGCCGGATGACGGTGAGGATGCCGGGCCGCACCACCTTGACCACCACCTCGCGTCCGTCCTGCAGGCGGGCGGCGTGCACTTGGGCGATGGACGCCGAGGCGAGCGGTTGCTCGTCGAATTCTGCGAACATCTCTTCCAACGAGCGGCCATGGGCCTTTTCCACCAGCCGACGCGCCTCCCTGCCAGGAAAAGGCGGCACGCGATCCTGGAGCTTGGCCAGTTCCTCGGCGATGTCATCCGGCAGCAGATCGCGCCGGGTGGAGAGGATTTGCCCGAACTTGACGAAGATCGGCCCCAGTTCCTCCAGCACATGACGCAGGCGCACCGCGGTGGGCGCGTATTTGTGCCGCCACCAGTTCCACGGCAGCAGGTACAACAGGAACCGGAAGGAGCGGAGCAGCGGCGTGGCGAAGATGATCTCATCCACCCCGTGGCGAATCAGCGTGCGCTGAATGGTGAACAGTCGGAAAAATTGCCCGGGCGTGATCATGTCCCCGTCTCCGGCCCGGTGCGTTCGCGCAACCTCCGGACCCGCGCCGCCATGCGGTCGGTGTCGGCGCGCAACAGATCCACGGCGGTGTTGAAACCCTCCACTTCCTCACGCTCCGGCAACAGCGCGGCTTCAAACCGGCCATATTCCGAGAAATCCTGCGCGAAGGCACGGGCACGCCCGCGCAGCCATTGCCAGGCGCCACGCGTGACACGCGTCAGTTGATGCGCGGGCACATCGCCGAGACGGCGCGCCAGCATCTCCTCCCAGTCTATGTCCATGTTCTTCAGGATCGCCTGCAACTGTTGCGCAGTCTGCAAATCGCCCTGAATCTCAACGCCCGCCGCGCCCGCTGCAGTTCCTTTTTGCAGCAGTCCGATAAAAGACGGCAGCGTCCCGCGCAGGCGCACATGCACGGGCTCCGGCGAACCAGCCTTCAATACAGGTCCTTGAGGCGTCACGGCGAACAGCAGCGTGCGTTCAAGCTCCATGAATTCAATGGCGATGCGGCGATCCTGCAACTGCCTGAGCGCGGCGCCGCTCTCCGGATCGAATTCCAGCGTGTGACGCAGGGCGCGTTCCAGCATCGCCAGCAGGCGCTCCGGGGGCGATGTGGAGGTCATAAATGCCAGCCGCGATGCACGGCGACGATGCCGCCGCTGAGATTATTCCAGGCCACGCGCGCGAACCCCGCCACTTCCATCATCGCAGCCAGCGCGCGTTGATCCGGATGTCGCCGAATCGACTCAACGAGATACCGGTAGCTGTCGCGATCGCCGGCGACCAGTTCGCCCAAGGCCGGCAGCACCCGGAAAGAATAGGCATCGTACAGTCCCCGCAATCCCTCGGAGACCGGCCGCGAAAATTCCAGGATGGTGAGACAGCCGCCGGGGCGCAGCACCCGCCGCATCGACCGCAGGGCCTGCTCCTTGTACGTCACATTGCGCAACCCGAAGGCGATGGTGACCACGTCGAAACTGTGCGCAGCGAACGGCAACGCCTCCGCATCCGCGCGCACGCACTGAACCCTGTCGAACCAGCCTTCATCCATGAGCCGATCGCGACCTCGTTCCAGCATCGCCGCATTGATGTCGGTGCCGATAACACGGCCGCTCCCGCCCACCGCGCGCGCCAGCCGCGCGCACATGTCGCCGGTGCCGCAGGCCACGTCCAGCGCCCGGCAACCCGGACGCGCGCCGCAGACCCGCACGGCATAATTTTTCCACAAACGATGCAGGCCGGCCGACATCAAATCATTCATCAGGTCATAGCTCGGCGCCACCGAGGCGAAGACCCGCCCGACCCGCGCGGTTTTTTCCGTCGCATCGACCTTCTGATAACCAAAGTCCACAGATTCCGTCACCGTCTTCCCTCGGACTGGCGTGTATACCCCTGCGCCTTCAGGGCATCAAGATACTCCCGCCACAAGGCGTCCTGATGCTCGCCCAATTCGCGCAGATAATCCCAGGTGTAGAGACCGGTATCATGGCCATCGTCGAACACGAGCTTCACCGCATAATTGCCGACCGGTTGTATTTCCTTGATGTTCACATTTTCCTTGGCCATCTGCAGCACCCGTTGACCGGGCCCATGACCCTGCACCTCCGCCGACGGCGAGTAGACCCGCAACAGTTCGCAACGCAGTTTGAATATCCGGCCGTCGTCGTAGGCAATTTCCAGCAGGCGCGAACTTTGATGCAGTTTGATCTCCGTGGGCGCGGGTGTGTCCATGCGGATCACAGAATATATTTGGCCAGGTCTTCGTCGCGGGCCAGCTCGCCCAGGTGTTTGTCCACATAGGCGGCATCGATGCTCACGGTGGCTTCGCCGGGCTGCTGGAAGGAAATATCTTCCAGCAAACGTTCCATGACCGTGTGCAGGCGGCGTGCGCCGATGTTCTCCGAACGCTCGTTGACCTGGGAGGCCACCTCGGCGATGCGTGTAATCCCTTCGGGGGCGAATTTCAGCGTCACGCCCTCCGTGGCGAGCAGTGCCGTGTATTGCCGGGTGAGCGACGCATCCGGCTCGGTGAGGATGCGGACAAAATCAGCCGTGCCCAGTGACGACAACTCGACGCGGTTGGGAAAACGGCCCTGTAATTCCGGGATCAGATCGGCGGGTTTGGCGAGATGAAACGCACCGGAGGCAATGAACAGGACGTGATCCGTTCGCACCACGCCGTATTTGGTCGATACCGTGCAGCCCTCGACCAGCGGCAATAAATCGCGCTGCACGCCCTCGCGCGACACGTCGGCGCCGGCGTACTCGCCGCGGCGCGCCACCTTGTCGATTTCATCGATGAACACAATGCCATGCTGCTCGACGGCGGCAAGGGCGTGGGTCTTGATATCGTCTTCGTTGATGAGCTTGGCCGCCTCCTCCTCCAGCAATATCTTCCGCGCCTCGCGGATTTTCAGGCGGCGGTTGCGGGTGCGCCCGCCGCCGATATTCTGGAACATGTTCTGCAACTGGCTGGTGAGTTCCTCCATGCCGGGCGGGGCCATGATCTCCACGCCCACGCTGGCCTGACTGACCTCGACAGTGATCTCCTTGTCATCCAGCTTGCCCTCGCGCAGCATGGCGCGGAACCGCTGGCGCGTGACCACATCCTCCTCGGCCTGCCCGGTGGCAACCAGCGTGTCGCGCGGGCGCGGGAGCAGCGTATTGAGAATGCGTTCCTCGGCGGCCTCGGCGGCCTGCGCGCGTACCTTGTTCATGGCCTCTTCGCGCGTCATCTTGATGGCGGCATCGACCAGATCGCGGACGATGGATTCGACATCGCGCCCGACGTAGCCCACCTCTGTGAACTTGGTGGCCTCCACCTTGATGAACGGTGCATTGGCCAGCTTGGCGAGCCGCCGGGCGATCTCCGTCTTGCCCACGCCGGTCGGTCCGATCATGAGGATGTTCTTGGGGATGATCTCATTGCGCAGCGCGGGTTCCACTTGGGATCGCCGCCAGCGGTTGCGCAGCGCGATGGCCACCGCGCGTTTGGCGGCATCCTGGCCGATGATGTGTTTGTCGAGTTCGGCGACGATCTCGGCGGGCGTCAGCGCGGACACTGGTTGTTCCTGAAAGAGTACGCGGACTCAGCCGCGCAGC